>CAYWZD010000583.1:0-2729 GCA_964462755.1 uncultured Victivallales bacterium
ATCAGAAATCCGTCCATTACCATTTCGGCGGCGAACCCGCCCCGGAGAATGTCGGGAAAGAAGTCCTGATGTATCGGATTCAGTGCTTCAACGGACCGGAAGCCATGGCAAAGATGAAAGAGAAACTGAAAGTCCTCTGCGCCGATCCCGATCTGGACGGCATAGCCTTCGACTTTTTCGGCTACATGAATTACAGGGGCTGTTATTGCGACACCTGCCGGGCTCTTTATCGGGAATACCTCCGGAAGCATTCCCTCGCGGATTCGGAAAAGAACCGCGACGCCTTTTATCTTCAGTGTCTTGTGGATTGCAACAATGAGCTCGCCGCATACATTCGGAGTCTCCGGAAGGACATGAAGGTGATCGATCACGTCTACCCGGTTTTCCTGCCCGAACCGTTGTATGGGAACCGTCTCGACCTCGACTTCTGCGGGCAGACGGCAGCCTGGTATTTTCTCTGGTCTCCGGAAAAGATACGGGACTACACGAAGGTGATCTGCGAACAGGAGAAAAAGTTTCATCCCCGGTCCACGGGAGTTCCGTTCATCGGTTTCTATGATGCCGGCACTCAGAAAGCGTTCGATTATAAATCCCCGGAACGTCTTGAGCTGGAGCTCCGGGCAATCCTCGACGCGGGAGGCCGGGATCTGATGATCTGCGCCCCGAACCATTTCTGGAATAAGAAGGAATATCGGGACGTCATGGAAAAGGTTGTGAGGAAAAAAGCGGTTCCCGACTTGAAAAAAGAGTGAAACGAGCGTATTTTTCAGACTATCTTTGCGACTGACATAAAACCATACTGAAGGATGTTGAAAATGGCGGAAGAAAAATGCCCGTGCATGTCGGGGAAGAGCTATGCGGACTGCTGTGAGAAAATCATAAAGGGAACGGCGAAAGCCAAGACGCCCGAAGCGCTCATGCGCGCCCGTTACAGCGCCTATGCCAAGGTGGAGGTCGATTTCATTGTGAACTCCACGCACTCGATCCAGCGCGACAGCAACGACCGGGAAGAAATCCGCCGCTGGTCCGAGAAATCCGATTGGGAAAGCCTCGAAATTCTCAACACCGAAAAAGGCGGCAAAGACGACGAGACAGGAACGGTGGAATTCGTCGCCCGCTACCGTGACCGCGGCGTCGCGATGGAACACCACGAGATCGCGGAGTTCCGGCGCGAAAAAGGCGACTGGTATTTCTATGACGGCAAACTGGTTCCCCAGGCTCCGTATGTCCGGAACGGCGACAAAATCGGACGCAACGATCCGTGCCCCTGCGGAAGCGGAAAAAAATACAAAAAGTGCTGTGGAAAGTGAGCTGAAAAATGATTTATGATTCTTTGAAAAACGCCTCGGCCTATCCGCTGGGACCCGCTTTCAAAAAAGCAGTGGAGTTCATCCTTTCCCTGAACGCGGACACCGCCCTCGGCCGTCATGAGATCGACGGCGACAATATGTATGCCAACGTCATGGAGTATGAAACCGTAGACGCCGCGCCGGTCAAGTATGAAGTCCATCGCAAATACGCGGATCTTCAGGCATTGATCACCGGCAGTGAAGCTCTCTTCGCGCGTTCCGCAGAAGGTCTGGCGGTGGAAATGCCCTACAGTTCCGAAAAGGACTGCGCGTTTCTCGCCGCTCCCGCGAACCGCGGCGATGTATCCCTGTGGCTCGAGCCCGGCAACTTCACGCTGCTGTTCCCTCAGGATGCGCACATGGGCAAAGGCGCTGGACTCGGAGGCGTCGGGAAACTCAAGAAGGTGGTCGTGAAAATCGCACTGGATGCCTTGAACCGCTGAGGAATCCCCATGACGCTTGAGCGACTGACCCCGGAAATCGGCCCCATACCGCAATTCCCGGTAAAAACAATATCCAACCCGGACTGGCGTGACGGTCTTATTCTCCGGACACCCAACTGGCTTGGAGACGCGGTCATGGCGATTCCCGCAATGGTCCAGCTCAAAAAGATCATTCCGGCGTCCTGCGGCTTTTTCGTGGTTTGCCCGAAGGGGATCGCCCCTCTTTTCGAAGCCATGCCGGAAATCGTGGACAGAGTGATTGCCTTGCGTAATCCCCATGCGTTCCCTTCCCCGGAAGAGTTCTCAAGGGTCCGCTGGGCTCTGGCCGGAATCGGAATTCTCTTCAACAATTCATTCCGGGACGCCCTCTGGTTCAAGTGTGCGCGCATTCCGAAACTCTACGGTGCGTCCGCCCGGTTCCGCTCGTTCCTGCTGGAACGTTCCTTTTCTTTTCCGCCGCGTCTGGACCATGTTCTGAACAAACCGCATCAGGCGGCCAAATACCTCTCCGTCGCCATGGCGCTGGGAGCGGAGGAATGGAACGGAACCCTTCCGGATTTCGCCGTTCCGTATGAACCGGAGTTGTATTCGGATACATTGCGGTCGGCGCTGGAGTGCGACAATCTCCTCGCGATTGCGCCGGGCGCCGCATACGGCGATGCGAAACGCTGGCATGCCGAAGGCTTCCGCGAAGCGGCCCTCTGGTGGATCCGCGAAAAAGGCGGACGCATCGCGCTGCTCTCCGCTCCGAATGAAGCGGATTCCGCCCGGCGGGTTCTGGAAGGCCTCCCTGAAGAGAGTGTATTCGATCTTGCCGGAAAGACTTCCCTCAACGCCCTGATGCTTCTGCTGAAAAAATCCCGGTTCTGCGTGGCAAACGACAGCGGAACCATGCATCTGGCAGCCGTGCTGGGCGCGCCCGGCGTGGTTCCGTTCG
>CAYWZD010000584.1:0-2728 GCA_964462755.1 uncultured Victivallales bacterium
TTGGCGGCTTTTACGGGAGCCTTGTCGATTTTTTCGTCACACTTGCTCTTGCAGTTTTCATCCCCGCAGCCGCATTCGCAATCGCAGTATTTATGAGCCTCCCGGATGAGGGCGTCGACCTTATCCGTCTTTTCCCAGGGGAAGCTGTTCCGTCCGAAATGACCGTAAGCGGCCGTCTCGCGGTAAGACCATCCCTTCGGGTGCTTGAGGTCGAGGGACTTGATGATTCCCTTCGGAGTCATGTCGAACACGGCGCGAACCACCTTTTCGAGAGTGGCGTCATCCTCGAACACGCCCGTATTGTAGGTATCGACGTTGATGGAAAGGGGCTGGGCCACGCCGATCGCGTAGGCGAGCTGGATTTCGCACTTGTCGGCGAGTCCGGCCGCGACGATGTTCTTGGCGATGTAGCGCCCCATGTAAGCGGCGGAACGGTCCACCTTGGACGGGTCCTTGCCGGAGAATGCGCCGCCGCCGTGGGAACCGACGCCGCCGTAGGTGTCGACGATGATCTTGCGTCCGGTGAGGCCGGTGTCGCCGCTGGGACCGCCGACCACGAAACGTCCGGTCGGATTGATGTGATAAACGATTTTGTCATCGAGAAGCTTGGCGGGGATGACCTTCTTCACGACTTCCTTGACCAGCGTTTCGAGCTGGGCGGGCTTCATGTCCGGAGTGTGCTGATGGGAAACGACAATCGCGGTGACGCGGACCGGCTTGCCGTGCTTGTAAAGAATGGAAACCTGGCTTTTGGCGTCGGGCCGGAGGAAAGGATATTTTTTCGGCTGGGTCTTGCGGAGACGGGCCAGTTCCTGCATGATTTTATGGGCGTAAAGAATCGTGGCGGGCATGAGTTCCTTCGTTTCGTTGCTGGCATAGCCGAACATCATTCCCTGATCTCCGGCGCCCTGCTCCTTGTGAAGGCCCTGTCCTTCGGAAACGCCTTGGGAAATGTCGGGCGACTGGGCGTGAATGCTGACGAACACTTTGCAGTCGCCGGCGGAAAATCCGATGCTGTTGTCAGTATAACCGATGTCGGACACCACTTTGCGGGCGAGCTGCTCCCAGTTCACCTGCGCCTTGGTGGTAATCTCGCCGGAAATTACAACCAGATCGGTTGTGGCAAGGGTTTCGCAGGCGACGCGGCTGTCGGGGTCCTGTGCCAGACAGGCGTCAAGAACCGCGTCCGAAATCTGGTCGCAGACTTTATCGGGATGTCCTTCCGAAACCGATTCTGAAGTAAAAATGTGTTCCGCGTGAATCTTGCTCATCGTCTTTTCCCTTTATGTTCATTCATTTCCAAAATAATTGTCTGAAAGCGTAATATACCATGACGAAAAAGGCTTTTCAACCGACGGTTCAGGCTTTTTTCAACTGAATGCCCGACACAGAGTTTCCCGGAAATTATATCCCAGAAAAGCCAGATAGAGAAGGATGAAAACGACTCCGTGCCAGCGCTCCAGTTCGTTTTTCCGGATAGACATGAAACCGTAGAGAAGGAACCCGGTGAAAAGCATGATGAATATGTTGATGACTCCGGTAGTGCTGTTGACTCCCAGCGGACAGACCAGCGAACAGAAGCCGAAAATCAGGAAAATGTTGAAGCTGCAGCTGCCTATGATATTTCCGATGGCGATGTCATGCCGTTTTTTCAGCACGCCCGCGATCGTGACGGCCAGCTCGGGAACGGAAGTCCCGAAAGCGACGATCGTGGCGGAAATCACCAGAGTGTCGATCTTGAGCTGTTCGGCGCCCCAGACAACGGTATCGACCATTGCCTTGGAACCGGCGGTCACCATCACCAGTCCCAGAAACAGCCAGAGAAAACAGATGGAAGGCCGGGTGCAGGTCTCCCCGCTCTCCTTTTCCCTTTTGGCGGCCTCCTCGGCCGTCTCTTTTTCCGTCCGGACCAGAAACGCCATGTAGGCGCCCCCGAGAATCAGCAGGAGCAATCCTCCGAGGAAATTGATTCCGGGCACGGGAACGCCGTCCTTTCCGGGCACACGGATCAGCCAGAAGAGCAGGGCGGTCAGCACGAAAATTCCCAGCATCAGGATGGCATCGCGCGTATAAAGCGTACGGGAGAAAACGAGCTTGCCCGCTCCAATGATGCCGACGCCCAGAACCAGAGTGATGTTGGTTGTGATGCTTCCGACGGTGTTCCCGATGATGAAGCCGCTTTCATTGTGGAAGGCCGCATAGAGGCTGGTGGCGAATTCGGGCAGGGATGTCCCGATGCTGACCAGCGTCAGCCCGATCACGAGTTCGGAAACATGCCACAGCCGGGCCAGCGAAGCGGCGGAGTCGATGAACAGGCCGCTCCCCTTGATCAGGACCCAGGAGCCCGCAATGAAAATGAGTATGTTCAGCCAGAGATTGCCACAATGAAATTCCATATTGTCTTTCCTTAGTCCGGGATCAAATCTGTTAAAATACACCCGCAACCTTCATAATGCAAAGAGGGTCCGCTTTTTCTTCCCGGAAAAACCCGGAAATCGCGCCCGGCCGGGGCGGATCGCGCCAAAATGACACACTTCAACGGCGGGGGTTCCGCTCAAAACCGCTGCTGGCACAGATTATGCTAAAAATAATACATTATGTCAAAATACTGAAATCAATAACGAGAGGAGACTCAACATGAACATGGAAAACCTGACTCAGAAATCACGCGAAGCCATGCTCAAGGCTCAGGAGACGGCCCTGGAATACGGCCATCAGGAGATACGCC
>CAYWZD010000585.1:0-2723 GCA_964462755.1 uncultured Victivallales bacterium
GTCGATGATAATAAAGAATCGTATTACCAGGGAGGCTGCGGCAGCATGTCCTGGAATTTTTTTCTGGGACGCAACTCCCAGTCGATTGCCTGGAATGTAGGCCTTGATTACGCCCGGGATAATTTCTGGAAAGTGAGAAGCAATCATTCTCTTCTCTATTGTCCGGGCTCGGATGCGAAACAAAGAATGGGTTTCACCAGTTACTATCAATATCTCCAGATCACGAGCTATGCGGCCACCGGAGGTACCTGGGGGGCGACAGGTCCCACCCACTGGTCCGGGAAAGCCAAATGCTTCGATGAGTACACCGGGACAGTCTCGCCTTATTTTCCGGAACCGGCAAAACTGGCGGACCTCCGTATACCGAGTGCAACAATCACTCTCGCGGAATCGGCCGCTGTCAACAATCCGCTGTCCGGATATCACATGCTGTATCTGGGCAATACCGGCAGTTATACTTTTTCCCGCCGACACAAGGGGATGAACAACCTGCTCTTTACCGACGGACATGTGACACCGAAAGAAACCAGGAAACTTCTCGGATGGTTTTCGGGTCCCCAGAATACAAACCGGGGAAAAGACAAGGTGTATGCCGAATTTTCCGATTGAACCCGGATGCGCCTGAAAAAGCCGTATCCGGAATTCGCCTTGATTTTGTCCGAACAACCCATAAGAATAATACGAAAGAGGTGTTTCATGAGGTTTCTTCTTGTTTTCTGGCTTGTTTTTCCGGGATTGTCCGCATTTTGCGCGATTGACTCCAGCGGAGTCGGAGTGTCTGCGAAAGCTTCGGAAACGGAAAAGTATGCCGCGTCCGAGCTGATCCGGTATATGACGAAAATGACTGGTGCCGAGTTCAGGCTTGTCCCGGCGGAAAAAGCAAAGTACCGGATCGGATCTGAATTCGCGCAGACCCGGGGATTGGGAAACGAAGGGTTCGCGATCGAAACCGGGAACGGCGTTACAAAGATCGGCGGAGGAACTCCCGATGGCAGGGGAACACTCTACGGAGTATACGAATTCCTTGAACGGTGCGGATGCCGCTTCTGGACGTTTTCGGAAGAATCCATTCCCCGGCTGGGGGCCGGAAACATTCCCGAGGTGAATCTGCGCCGGACTCCGAGTTTTCCCGAATTCCGCTTTGTCATTTCGAATGGAGCCATGTCCATCAACGGAAAATGGAAAACCAACTGTACCTGTTCCGGCTGGGGCACGGGCGGCAAGGGAGCCGGAACCGATCCGAAATGGGGAATTGTCCGTGATTTTCTCCCCTTCAACGCACACAGCATGATGTTTTTCATTCCTCCGGAAAAATACGCGGCGGATCATCCGGAATTTTTTGCGCTTCACGGCAATCAGCGAGTTGCCGACAGGGGAACAAGTCAGCTCTGTCTCACGAATGAGAAAATGACGGATGAATTCATCAAAAACTGCCGGAATTACCTGAAACAAAGTTACAAGCCCGGCATAATCCTTGACGTTTCCCAGGAAGACAATACGGGATATTGTCAATGTCCCAAGTGCGAAAAGGTGAACAGGGAGGAGGGTGCCGAAAGCGGGACGCTTGTCCGTTTCGTCAACAAGGTTGCCGCCGCGCTTGAAAAAGAGTATCCGGATCTGCGTGTGAAGGCGATCGCTTACCAATATACCCGTTTTGCTCCGAAAATCACGAAACTTCACCGGAATGTCATTCTCGATCTCTGCAACATCGAGTGCGACTTCGCGCAGGCTTTTTCCGGCGGAAAGGAAAATGAATCATTCGCAAAGGAACTGGACGCCTGGAAGAAAATGGCTTCGGGACTGTCGCTGGCGGACTACGGAACGACTTTTGACAATTATCTGCTGCCCCTTCCGAACTTCGATGCGTTGGCGCAGCGGCTCCGGATCGTGAAAAAAAACAAGGTCGTCGGATTTTGTACAATCAATGCGCATAACAGTCCGGGCGGGGAATTCAATGAACTCAGAAACTATCTTACGGCAAAACTTCTCTGGAATTGCGACCTCGATCCATGGGCGGTGACAAAAGAATTCTGCGAGGGATATTACGGAAAGGGGGGACGTCATATTTACGATTACATCCGCTGGTATCACAACGAACTCCTGAACAGAAGGAAGGGAGCCTTTTATTATACAAGAAATCCTGTGTCCCTTTACGACGCGGAGTATCTTGCCGCGGCAAAGGAATTTTTCAGAAAGGCGTACGAGGAATCCGGCGGCGTTCCGGAATGCAAGACGCGTCTTGACCGCTCTTATCTTTCTGTTCGGGCGATGGAGCTGGAATATGCCAACACCCGGAATGACCATTCCAAGGAACAGAAGAAGCTTGTGGATGAATTTGAAAAGGAGTGCGCCCGTTTTCATGTCACGCATGTTTCCGAGGGAATGTCCGTGAAAAAGTATATCGAATCGCTGCGATTGAACATTGTCCCGCCGGACTTCTGCAAGGATCTCCCCGCGGAAGACTGGATTGCCCGGAAGCCGTCGGCGTATTGCATGAACGGTTGGGCGAAGTATGTCGCCGATCCGCTTTCCGCTTCGGGGAACCCCGTTCGCCTGAATACGAACCATACCGCCTGGGCCGTGTATCAGAAAATGGCCCAGCTTCCGGGGGTGAACAGCGATGTCCTCTATGATGTTTACGCGAATGTGAAAATAGAAGCCATGCCGCAGGCAAACGACCGTGCCTTCGGGTTCGAATACGGCTGGTATGATGGTCCCGGCAA
>CAYWZD010000586.1:0-2720 GCA_964462755.1 uncultured Victivallales bacterium
TCCAGCGGTTTCGGCTGATTCGGCTTGCCGCGTCCGGCCTTGAGTTTCGCGGAGAGGTCAAAAATCTGTTCGAGATCCGTATGGTTGATGTCCATGCAGGACAAAAGATCTTTTTTCATGGGGCTGTTCCTTTTCTTCGGGTCAGGATTTGTCAGTGAATTGTGCGAAAGCCTCGTCGATCAGGGCGACCGCTTTTTCGCAGTCGGCCGCGGTGACCGTCAGAGGAGGCACGAGACGGAGGATCGTCTCACCGGCGGAAAGCGCGATCATCCCCTTGGAGCGGAGAATGGAAAGGACATCTCCCGCCGGAACATCGAGCACGACGCCGATCATGAGACCCGCACCGCGGACTCCCTTGATACAGGAATATTTGGAGGCAAGCGCCCGGAGTTTTTCCATCAGGAAAGCCGAACGGACTTTGACATTTTCCAGAATCTTTTCATTGTCGATCGAGTCGACCACGGCACAGGCGGCGGCACAAGCAAGCGGAGTCCCTCCGAATGTGCTCGCATGAGTTCCGGGCGTCAGGACCTTTGCATATTTCCGGCTGGCGATCATCGCGCCGATGGGGAAGCCGTTTCCAAGCGCCTTGGCCATGGAAAGGGCATCCGGTGCAACGCCCGAATGCTGCCAGGCAAAGAACGTGCCGGTCCGTCCGACGCCGCACTGAACTTCATCATACAGAAGCATGATGTCCTTCTCGTCGCAGAGCGCACGGACCGCCTTGAGATATTCCGTCGAGGCGGGAATGACTCCGCCCTCGCCCTGCACCGGCTCGAGCAATACGGCCGCCGTCTTGTCGTCGATCGCATTGCGGAGAGCGTCGATGTCGTTGTAGTCGACGAACTTGAAGCCGGGCATGTCCGGCTGGAATCCCTTGCGGTATTTGGAACGTCCGGTCGCGGCCAGCGCGGCGAGGGTCCGTCCATGGAACGAATCGTTCATGGCGATGATCTCGTAGCGGCCTTTTTCACTGCCGGCCTTGCGGGCGAGCTTGATCAGGCCTTCGTTGGCTTCGGCTCCGCTGTTCGCGAAGAAGCAGACGCCGTCGAACCCGTGTCCGATCAGCTTCTGCGCCAGTTTCGGCTGCCACTCGTTCAGGTAAAGGTTGGAAATGTGGACCAGTTTTCCGGCCTGCTCCTGAATGGCTTTGGTCACCGCGGGATGGCAATGTCCGAGGCTGCAGACAGCGATTCCCGCGGCGAAGTCAAGGTATTCCCTGCCTTCCGCATCGTACAATCGTGTGCCTTCGCCGCGAACGAACAGAATGTCCGCCCGTGCATAGGTCTCCATGACATACTTTTCATACAATGCGCTGATTTCCTTCAGTGTCGCTGCCATTTCCCAATTTCCTCCGAGGTTCCTGTGTTTTCCAAAAAATCCAAAAAAATATGGATTAAAAAAAACAAACTATTACATTAACACTGATTTCCGGTAATGCAAGTTGGCTCCCCGGAATCTTTGAAAAAAAAGATTGCATAGCAATCTGTCCGCCGGGAATGCGCATTCCGGTTTTCCGGCACTTGACAGACGCGAAAAGAGAAGATACTTTTAAAATGATATCGCTGAAAAAAAAACATTCCGACTGGAAGGAAGAAGGTCATTCTATATGGAGAACAAACTGGTCATTGTGGAATCTCCGGCAAAAGCCAGAACCATCGGCAAAATGCTCGGAAACGAATATACGATCAAAGCCTCGATGGGACATGTAAGGGATCTGCCGACAAAAAGTTTCGGTGTCGATCTCGAACATGATTTCATGCCGCAGTACGAGGAAAGCCGCGAACGCTCGAAGAACCTTTCCGAATTGAAGTCCGCCGCGAAAAAAGCGGGCGAAATCTATCTGGCGCCCGACCCTGACCGCGAAGGGGAGGCCATTGCATGGCATTTGAAGGAAATCCTCAGGAACTGCAACAAGAAAGTGCCGTTCAAACGGGTGACGTTCCATGAAATCACACGCTCCGCGATCGGCAAAGCGTTCCAGTCGCCCACCGAACTGGATATGGACAAGGTCGATGCCCAGCAGGCGCGCCGGGTACTCGACCGCATCGTCGGCTACATGGTCAGCCCGCTTCTGTGGGGCCGGATCGAAAAAGGCGTGAGCGCGGGACGCGTCCAGTCGGTGGCGCTCCGCCTCGTCTGCGAACGGGAACGCGCCATCAAGGACTTCGTCCCGGAAGAATACTGGAATTTCCTCGCGAAATTCTCCTCCGGCGCGTCCGGAGTCTTCCATGCGAAACTCTTCAAAATCAACGGCGGCAAGGTCGAGATTCACAACAAAACGGAGGCGGACGCCGCACTGGCCGCCGTCCGCGGAGCCGACGCATGGCGCGTGGACTCCATCGAAACCGTTCCCCGCAGGAAATACGCGGCGCCTCCGTTCATCACCAGCACGCTCCAGCAGGCGGCCAGCTCCGCGCTCGGATTTTCCGCAAACTCCACCATGCGCATTGCCCAGGACCTCTATGAAGGCGTAGACGTCGGAACCGGCGGCCCGATCGGTCTTATTACTTATATGAGAACGGACTCCGTGACGGTTTCCGTCGAAGCCCAGAAAGCGGCCCGAGAATTCATCTCCTCCTTCTACGGTCCCGATTACCTGCCCGAAAAATCGCCGCTCTACCGCTCCAAGGCCTCCGCCCAGGGCGCGCACGAAGCGATCCGTCCCACCGATGTGACGCTCACGCCGAACAAGGTCAAGGAATTCCTGGACGAACGTC
>CAYWZD010000587.1:0-2716 GCA_964462755.1 uncultured Victivallales bacterium
CTCAGACTGCCGTCGACCGGTTCCATTTCGTATTCGCTGACGTTCTGGATGGAGAAGCTCAGCTGTGCGCCCGCCAGAATCAGAATCCAGCTCAGGTTCAGCCAGATCAGAAACAGGGGAAGCGCGGCGAAACTGCCGTAGATGGCGTTGAGCTGGGTGGTCGTATACTGCGCGAAGATATAGACGGACTGAAGAGCCGTATAGGCGATGGCGGTCAGGAAACCGGCGGGCAGGGCGGAGAAGAAACGGACTTTCGTATTCGGGATCACGATGTAGATGAAGGTGAAAACAACGCAGGTCACTCCCAGGGGCAGAAGCCCGGTCCCGAACTGGAGGAGCGTATTGAAAATCTCGGAAAAGGGGAGTCTGTCCGTCAGTCCGCTCGCACGGGTGGCTGTGAAGACGATCCCGCCGCCCGCGGTAAGCAGAAGGACGGGACAGAGAATCAGGATCGTGACATAGTCGGCAAGTCTGCGCATGAAGGAACGTCCGCGCTTGACGCCCCAGATGTTGTTCAGGGTGTTTTCGATGTTGCTGAGGAGCTTGATGGCGCTCCAGAGCAGCAGAATTACGCCGAAACCGGCTACGATTCCGCCGCGCGTTTTCTGGAGGAGGGTGTCGGCAAAATAAATGATTTTCTCCGCGACTTCCGGGTAGGAACTCATCAGTTCCCGGATATTTCCTTCCAGATTCCGGGCGAACCCGAGCCCCTGCGCAACCCCGAAGACCAGTGCCAGAATCGGCACGACCGAGAACAGGGAATAGAAGGTGAGCGACGCCGCCTTGATGGAACATTCGTTCTGGATGAAACGCCGGATCGTGAGAACGAGAATCCGGGCGCAGCTCAGCAGAAGCCGCAGATATGGCGGCACGTCCTTGCTGCGGATCATCCATAATTTTTCATTGAAGAAACGCAAAAGGGAATACAGCATTTTCAGTCCTCCTTGTGAAACGGTTCGGACGAACGTATCCACGCGCCGCCGATCAGGGTTTCCTTATCATAAAAGACCGCGGCCTGTCCGGGCGTGACTGCCCGCTGCGGTTCCTGAAACTCGAGACGGCATGAACCATCGTCATTCAGTGTCACTTCCGCAGGTACGGCGCGGGAACGGTAACGGATTTTCACCGAGCATTCGAAATGCTTGAGTCCGCGGTAAGTCCCGTTCAGAATATGGGGAGCGTCCAGCAGGACCGTCCGGGAGAGAAGGTCCTCGTTGTTCGGCGTCAGGACAACCGTCTGGGTTTCCGCATCGATCCGGAGGACATAGGCGGGCGTCCCCATGGCGACTCCCGTGCCTTTTCTCTGTCCGATCGTGTAGGCATGAATTCCCGTATGCTTTCCCAGAATACGTCCGTCCGCGGCGATGAAATTTCCCGTCCGCGCTGCGCCGTGAAAACGCAGACGCAGCATTTCCGCCATGTTGGAGCCATCGGGCGGTGCGAAACAGGCATCCTGACTTTCCTCGGCGTCCGCGTTCGGGAGTCCGATACTTCGCGCCAGTTCGCGCACCTGATTCTTATTCATGGCGCCGAGCGGAAAACATGCGAAGGCGAGCTGTTCCGGAGTCAGACCGAAGAGAAAATACGACTGGTCCTTTTCCGCGCAAGTTCCTTTTTGAAGAACGGGAGTGCTTCCGTCCGGCTGTCTTCGGAGAATGGCGTAGTGTCCGGTCACCAGCGCCGCGCAGTTCTTTTCTTTTGCAAATTCCACCAGCTTTCCGAACTTGAAGGCCGGATTGCAGAGGGCGCAGGGATTCGGTGTCCGTCCGCTGGCGTATTCCTCCCATGTCCGGCGCATGACGTTCTCTTCGAATTCGCACGAGAGGTCCAGAATGTCGAGCGGAATTCCGAGCTTCCGTGCGGCGGCGGACGCTTTTTCTCCGTGAAACCGGTCCGGTCCGAGAAGGGACATCGTGACGGCGGTCACCTCGAATCCGGCTTTTTTGCAGAGGTATGCGGCGACGGAGGAATCCACGCCTCCGCTGAATGCGACCATCAGGCGGGAACCTTCCGGAATGCCCGCGAAGGGCTCGTATGGCTCCGTCATGATGCGAATTCCTTCAGAAAATGTTCTGCGCGGAGGCCCCGGAGGAAAATCCGTTTCTTCCGGGAGGAATGCCCGGAAAGAAGCTGGACAGCCCCGGACGGAATTTGAAAAGTGTCGGAGAAAAACCGGCAGAGCTCCTGATTGGCTTTGCCGTCGACGGGCGGCGCTTTCAAGGCGACTTTGAGTTCATTTCCATACATCCCGGCTACTGCGGTCCGGGATGCGTTGGGCTGGATGTGACAGGAGACGACAAGCCCGTCATCCGTGTTTTTCAGTGCGACTGAAAGTTCCGGAGGGGTCATGGGTAACTCCCTGTCATAAAGTTGTTCAGGCGGACTGCTGCGCGGGAAGATCGAGAAGCGTGCGTATTTCGGCGACGTCCATGGTCTCTTTTTCCAGAAGGGACAGAGCCAGTTTGTCGAGACGTTCCCGCTGTTCGGTCAGAATCTTTTCCGCATGCCCCTTGGCTTCCATGACCAGACGTTTGATTTCGAGGTCGATTTCACGCGCGGTTTCTTCGCTGTAGCCTTCGCTGCGGGTGATGTCGCGCCCGAGGTAGATGTGTTCCGAACGTTCGCCGTATTGGACCGTCCCGAGCTTTTCGCTCATGCCGAAGCGGCAGACCATGGCGTGGGCGATGTCGGTGGCCTGCGCGATGTCCTGCGAAGC
>CAYWZD010000588.1:0-2715 GCA_964462755.1 uncultured Victivallales bacterium
CCATATGCTCATAAGCTACACCTTGTGGTCGCTTCTGTCAAGTGCATACCCAGTAAAATCTTTCATAGGGAAGTTGAAATCGGCTTCTTCGTCGGCGGTCAGGGCAACCAACGGGACGGATTTCATGGAAGGATCTTTTTTGATCTCCGCAACCAGTTCAGCACCATTCATTTCCGGCATCCATACATCCGTCAGGACGATGTCGAACCGGCGGGAACGGAGAATGGTCAGCGCGTCTTTTCCGGAATTCGCCCGCACAACCTCCTTGACTCCGATCTTAATCAGCATGGCCTGAAGGACTTTCAGATTCATCTCCACATCATCGACCACCAGAACAGACAGAGCTCCGGGAGAGAATGCGATTTCCTCCTGTACCGCAGTCTCCTTCTGGGGAGCCGTCTTGACTTTGACATTATACATCGTGACATAGAAGTAACTGCCTTTGCCCAATTCACTTTCGATGAAAAGCTCTCCATTCATCGCTTCGGCCATTCGCTTGGAGATGGCAAGTCCAAGTCCGGTGCCGTTGTTGGCCGCGTGCGTCCCCCTCATTCCCGAGAGCTGCACAAAGGGGGAAGCCAGGTTTTTGCAGTCTTCCTGAGAAATGCCGATTCCGGTGTCGCGGACACCTATCCGCAGGTTTCCGCTCTCCTCCGAGGTAAAGGAGAATTCGGCAGTAATCGTGATTTTTCCTTTTTTCGTGAACTTCACGGCATTCCCGATAAGGTTGAAAAGAATCTGGCGAATCCGGAGTCTGTCCACAAGAAGCATCGGCACATCGCCGAATTCCAGAGTCATCTCGAGATTTTTCTCAAGTGCGCGGTGATGGAAGACTTTCATCACCTCCATGCACAATTCCCGGATATCGGAAACCGTCGGCAGAATGGTCATCTGGCCGGCTTCCAGCTTTGAGAGATCGAGCACGTCGTTGATCAGCTGAAGAAGGGCGTTTCCTGAATAAGCGATGGAGTCCAGGTAGTCCTTCTGGGTTTTGCGGTCCAGGTCTTCGTCGCGCAGAAGTTCGGAAAAACCGATGACGGCATTCAGGGGAGTTCGAATTTCATGGCTGACGCTGGCGATAAAATAACTCTTGGCCTTATCGGCGCTCTGGGCTTCCCGGAGAGCGGCCAACAACTGCTCCTGCACGGCTTTTCTCTGAAAAAGCAGTTCGATCAAATGTGCGGCGGCCTGCAGGAAATTGAAATTCATCTCGGAAAAGTAGTGAGGAACCTTTTCATAAGACAACACGAAATTCCCCCACAGACGATCGTTCAGATAGATGCCGGCGGAGAAAAGAGAACGTATGTCATACTGATCGAGATAAGGCAGAAATATCTTCATTTCCTCACGCGCGGACTCCTCGTTCATGTCCGGATAAATGAGGAATTCATGATTCAGAAGCCGCTTGTACCAGCCGTCGCCTTTGTCCAGCGTGAGAGGCGCGGGATAATTCTTGGAAGGAACTTCATTGCGGAGATACTCCGCCATCAGGGAAACTGTTGGATTTTCTTCTCTCAGGTGATGCTGCAGGATGTAACAGCGGTCGGCATTCTGATGGATGCAGATTTCTTTGAGGACCGTGTTGAGAGCCTCGTCCATATTTTCTTCTCCGAAAAGAGTTTCGAGGCAGGTATTCACTATTTTCTCATTCCGGATGGAAGCATTCAGATCGGTTACATCGACCGCGCTTCTCACGATGTAGATAAGTTCATTGCTGTCATCGAACACCGGTTCGGCGGTCACGATATAATCGCGCCCCTGATAGCTGGCTTCCTCTCTGGATGCCTGTCCGGTTTCTATCACGCGAAGGACGGAGTGTTCTCCAAGAAGATCGGCCGTTTCCGAAAAGATGTTGTCGCCTGCCCCGGAGGATATTTCGTCGCACTCCGCCCGTCCGGTGATTCTGGAAGCGGCCGTATTGATGCGCAGCTCTTCTCCGTTTTTATCATAAAGCCAGATCGGGATTCTGATGTTGTTCAGGATCAGCTGTTTTTCACGGTCGGCTGTCTGGATGGCCTGGAGTTGATATTCCCGAATCTGGGCCAACGCGATGATATTGGACATGGAACGCATGATGTTTTCATCCACGTTGGAGAAAGCGCGCACCTTGCTGCAGAAAGCGACAACAAGTCCGCCCCACAGTTTGTTCTCGACAAAGACAGGAACGGCAATGAAGGATTTCGTTCCCTGCTTCTCGAACATGGAGACCCACGGAGAAGTCTCCACATAGGAAACCTTGACAAGTCCGGCATTGATGAACTCGGAGTCAATGGCGTCAAAGAAGTTGTCCGGGAGCGCCTTCCCGCCGGAGAAGAGCTCTTCCGGATCCCATTCGTCATACAGATGGTATTTTCCGGTTTCCAAGTTACGGATGGAGAGCATGATATAGTCGCAGTTCACCTGGTCGGACAGGGTGGCGAAAATCTGTTTGACATTGCTCTTGAAGTGGCTTTCCAGCGATATCTGGGTAAGTGCGCGGTTAACGATCCGTTCACTCTCGACCAGATTATGAAGTTCGGTAATGTCGATCGAGAGCCCCATGAGCATGGGCTCATTATGCACTCCGGCAAAAGATTTCTTGATGGTGCGGAACCAATGGGCGTTTCCGCTTATGTCCGTCATGAATTCCACACAATCGTCAATGCCGCCCTTTTTCATGATGGCAACATCCTTGGCATGGAACCCGTCGGCGTCATTTTTCATTGGAATAACCTA
>CAYWZD010000589.1:0-2711 GCA_964462755.1 uncultured Victivallales bacterium
TTTTCGCGGTTATTTCGCCCAATTCTTCTTCCACCATTGGAAATAGATTTCTCTGTATGGTAAAGTAATTCTCGCGTAGATCGTTCATCTTGCCTCCGGTTTTCTACCCAGAGCTTAAGATGAACCTTCTACCGCCTTTTTTCACTCCCTCCGATTTAAATACTTTTGAAATTACCTCTTTCAATAAAGAATTACTGTGGATTGCACCATGGATATTTTGTCAGGTCCTTCCACTGGAAATGGAATGTGTTCCCGCTCCGTAAAATATGTTCGCTGTTTGTCCATGGGTGGGTTTTGATGTTTTCTACGTGGCCGTCCAGCCAGAAACTGTTGATGGAGACATTATGGCGTTTCCAGGACGCATGCTGTTCATAGCAATTGAAATATCCGCCGTTGCTGTCCGGACCCTTTCCGCACATCAAAGCAAGAGTCTGTGATGGCTGATTGAATTGTGTGGCGCGAACATTGGCATTCGGGTCATTGCCAGTTACGCGGGGTGGGAAAAGATATTGATTGTATGTATAACTGGAACGGAACCATGCTCTTCCGGTCGGTCCATTAATCAACCATCCTCCCGGTGTAGCGCCGTCCGTTCGCAAATCATTGTCAGCATAGCAGATCGACATCCCTTTCCCGGATCCCCAACCGCCCCGTCCTTTTCCTGAATATCCTTTCAGGGTCCACACTCCGTCTTTGATTACAGGAGTATCATCGACCAGTTGCACGACCATCTGGTATACCGCATTATGCGCATGATTGATCGTTTCGAATTTATTCCTACCATATCCGGATGGTAGCCATTCCGCATAATTGTTAACGTAAGATGCAAGGCCAAGGGAAAGCTGTTTCAAATTATTCAGACAATGCAACCCCCGGGCTTTATTTCTGGCATAGTTCAGCGCCGGGAGCAGCATTCCCGCCAGAATGGCGATGATCGCAATCACAACAAGGAGTTCGATCAATGTGAAAAATCTTCCTTTTCTTTGCCGTTTCATTTCGGACATCTCCGTTTTTGAATTTTTATCCCGTTCCCACCGGATGTGTTTAAAGGTGGACATGTAGACAGCTTTCTTTCTATTATTATACCGGGAAAAGTTCAATTGTCAAGAGCTTTTTTTCAAAAAAATGTTTTTTTTAACAAATTCATGCTTTGAAAAACCTCATCCGGGATGATATTTATAAAAGATGGTTTCGCAGGAGCCGGAAAGGATTTGCGCCGATGGCGGGAAAAAGAGAAAATTCGCTTTACATGAGTATCGTTTTCGATATTTACGACAAACTGCTTTCCGGTTTTTTTGAGGGAAGGGGCAACCGGCTTCCTTCGCGCTCTTCTTTGCGGAAATCGTATCACATCAGCGGGGTGACCGCCAGCCGGGTTCAGGCGGAACTGCTCCGGCGCGGACTGGCTTACAACCTTCCGGGGAAAGGTCTTTTCGGGAACGTCCCCGACCCGAAAAAGAAAAAAAAGGATCCTCTTCTTCATCCCGCCGGAATCGGCCGGATCGTGATTCTCTCCGTCGCCGTCAAGGAGTCTTTCGCCAATATGAATATCAGGAAGGGCGTCCAGGACCGATGCGCTGAGCTCGGAATCCCGGTCCGGTTTCATTCCCGGGAAATCGGAAGCGAGACCCTGCACCTTCAGGAGAATGAGGGAATGGTCGTTCCTTACGGGAGCGATCCGGAAATGTATTCGCAGATGCTTTCCAACTGGCGGACCCGCGGGGTCATATGCAACAATTATTTCGCGGAAACCTATTGTGTCCTCATCGACAACTATCACGGAATTTCGGGGCTTCTGGACGCGCTGGAAGCCCGGGGATGCCGCAGTCTTTTCTTCTGCACCAAACATTTCGTCGACCTCGGCATGGCCAACATGTCCGAACGGACGTATGCTTTCCGGAACGAATGCGAAAGGCGTTCCCTGGAATTTAGAGTTCTGACCAACGGGAACCAGACGGAACTCATGAATCTCGTAACAGGTCGGAAGACGTGTCCGGACGCCGTGATGTTCTCATGCGATGCCGAGGCGGTCAAGTTCCGGGAAAAACTGCTGGACAGCGGAATGCGGAAACTGCCGGTTGTCGCGGGATTCGACGGGATCAACATCAAAACCGGACTGCCGCCGGAAGGAATCCTTACCTGGAAGATCGATTATTCCCTTATGGGCCGCGCCGCCGTGGATGTGATGATGAACAATACCTTCCTTGACTGGGTCATGCCCGATGTCGTCCGCGTGAGAGGCATCCTGATGGACAACACGGGGTCCTAGAGCGCCTCAGTCGAACAAAGACGGCTGGAGGGGCTTGTCGTCGTCCGGCGGAGGCGTATTTTTCCGGTAGGCTTTTCGCGGTTCCCTGACCAGTGAATTCGATTTCGTGACCAGCGAGGGCTGCCCGGCTTCGGCGATCGCGTTGTTTTCGAGATTCTCCAGAATGTCCTTTGCCCGGCTGATGACCTCCTGCGGGAGACCGGCGAGCTTGGCGACATGGATTCCGTAGCTTTTGTCAGCGCCGCCGGGGATGATCTGGCGGAGGAAAATGATCTGTTCCCCGTATTCACGGACCGCCACGTTGTAATTCTTGACGCCCCGGCGTGTGATGGCCAGCTCGGTCAGTTCGTGATAGTGCGTGGCGAATTGGGTTCGTGCGCGGCAGGAGGGGTGGTCGAGGAGATATTCGGCGACGGCCCACGCGATGGAAAGACCGTCGAAC
>CAYWZD010000590.1:0-2704 GCA_964462755.1 uncultured Victivallales bacterium
TTGAACTCAAATCTGCGGGAGCGGGAAACTCACCCTCTCTCCGCCATATTATCAACAACTTATGATTTTTTAATAAATCTATAATAGAATAAATCAATCCCCCGTTTTTCCACCGTTTTTATAACAAATAGCAGCCTAAGCGACAAGAAAGAAACAAACTGTCTCTAAGGCGGTAGTTTTGACTTTTCATCAACGCCGCACGGGAGGCGCAGCAAAACGGAAATCCTTGTATTGCCGCGGTTGTGCTGTATGTTACCGGTATTGCAAAAAATACAAAACGGAACCGACATGCCTCCGATGCAGAAAACAATCGTCGTTGCACCAAGGCTCAATTTTGAGTCTGAAGAACATACCTGCCGCGAATATTGCTGGAACCATCTGGAACTGTATCCGCTGGCCTGCCGCGAATACCTCTGCAATCCGGAATGGGTTCTGGCATCTCGGGAATTGCCGAACGACTGTCTGACCTACTGGTGTTCCGGACATGCGGATCTCTACATCCGCGGCCATCATTACGAACTCAACGGCGGAGAATTGTTCCTGATCGGCAGAGGAGAAGAACATCGCATCGTTCCGGTGAGACGGAGCCGATGCCGGATGTGCAATCTTCATTTCAAGGCGCTGCTTGACGGCGCTTTCGATTTCGCGCGGGACTGGGGACTTTGCGGCATCTATGAGTGCGCGGAAATCATTCTGCCGCAGAATTTTCTTGAACTGCAAAACGTTCTGCAATGCGGCGAGCCGGGCGGAGAGGCATACGCAAAAGCATTGATTCGTATGGTTCTCTATCAGATTGCGGTCCGGAAAGCAAAAGCGCCGCGGAAACGGGATATGCGGGTGGACGCCGCACTCGAACTGATCCGGGAAAAATTTCCGGAATCCAATCTCTCCCTTGCCCGCATTGCGCATCGCATGAATGTGAGTCAGGTATACTGCCGGCAGCTTTTCAGGAAGTACTGCGGAAGAAGCCCGCTGGAACATCTGCAGAAGGTTCGCCTTGAACACGCGGAACTGCTGCTCAGGACCTCCGGTTTTCCGGTAAAACAGGTGGCGGACCAATGCGGATTCAGCGACATGAATTTCTTTTACCGGATTTTCAAGCGTTCCCGCGGAATGACTCCAAGTCATTTCCGGCAGCACTGCCGACTTTCCGTTGACTGACAGTTCTTTCTCCCCGGTTGCCGCCCGCTTTGTCTTGAGAGGAAAAAGCGCTCATATTCATCGTTTCAGATGGTAAATCATCGATTCGTAAAATTGCATCTTCCTCTGTCCGGCTGTATAATGAAGGCAGAGGCGCAACAACCATGCAATCGAAAGAAGAAGATCATGTATCTGGATGAAAGATTTCGCAGGCGCAACGCATCGGTACACGACGAATCCGATGAAAAGATGGTGGTCCGGGAACTTGCCGCGGAAGTTTCGGAGTGGAGCCGTTCCCCGGAAATGCAGCGCATCCGGAAACGCTGGATCGATTCCACGGAAAAACGCCGCTATGACCGGCCTCCCGTATGGTGCAATCCGGTCGGATGCTGGAAGGAGCTGCTTCCCGATGACCTTCTGGTCTGCCGCGTTCCGGAACTGCGCGAGATGGAAGTCTATTTCAAGAGACTGCTCATCAAGCGGGAGATCGGAGACGACACTCTGGCGGCGGCCGTTTACGATGTCGGCCCGGTGATCGATGTCAGCCCCGCGAATGAATGGGGACTGGATATCCGCTTCGAAAAACTCGATGCAAACGGCAGTGCATGGCGTTACCTTCCGTCTCTCAATGACGAGGCCGATTTTGACAAATTGACCGTCCCCCGCTACCACTGGAATGCAGAGGCGACCCGGATCAGGCGGGACCGCGCCGAAGAGTGCCTCGGAGATGTGATGCCGGTCCGGATCAATGTTCTGGGATCCTATTTCAGCGCGGCGAACCTCAGTGTCAAGGCGGCCATGCTGCGCGGACTGGAGCCCATGATGATGGACATGATCTGCGAGCCGGATCTGGTGCATCGTCTGATGACGGTGATGCGGCAGGGCGTAATGAACCAGCTTGACGAATTGGAAGCCTGCGGGCATCTTTTCCCCAACATCGACACGGCAATGCTCAGCAGCGAGCTGTTGCGAGAAAATAAAACAGGCAAGACTACGCTTGCGGATTGCTGGATTCACGGAAATTCGCAGGAATTCGACCAGGTGAGCCCGGAGATGTTTGAGGGATTCCTCCTCAATTATCAGAAACCGATTTTCGCCCGTTTCGGAGCCGTCTGCTATGGATGCTGCGAAAACCTGACGCACAAACTTGACGCGGTGCTCTCCATTCCCAACCTGAAATTGCTCACCTGCAGCGCGTGGACCGACATGCGGACACTGGTGGAGAAGAACAACAGACGCTGCTGCATCATGTGGCGTCACAAAGCCTCGGACGTCGTCTGCCCGGACACCCTCGGGGATTTCGGCAAGAAGCTGAAGGAACAGACCGCAATTCTCGGAGATTCACACTATCAGGTGATTCTTCGGGAATTGCAGACGCTGATGGGACACGAAAACCGTTTGAGCGAATGGACGAAACTCTGCATCGGCGCAGTGAGCTGATCCACTCTCAGAAGGCAAACAGCAGGAAGCCGTTTTCGGGAACCGTGAGTGAGTTCAGCTCGGAAGCCTTGTATTTCTTTCCGCTCCAGAGTTCCGTCACTTCGGAAACGCCGTCGAACAGCTT
>CAYWZD010000591.1:0-2701 GCA_964462755.1 uncultured Victivallales bacterium
CCGCCAAAAGCGAGGAGACCGATGTGGTCATCGGTCTCGAAATGGGCGCGTGCGACTATATCACTAAGCCGTTCAGCCGCAAAATCCTCATTGCCCGCGTCCGGGCTCAGCTCAGGGGCGCTTCCGAGCAGGAAACCGGTTCGGAAATCCGGTGTTCCGGACTCGTCATCAATTCCGAGACCCACAGCGCGAAGCTCCACGGACAGGAACTCGACCTTACATTGAGCGAGTTCGAGATCTTGAAGCTTTTCGCCTCGCATCCGGGCCGCGTCTACACCCGCAATCAGGTCATCAGCCGCATCAAGGGCGAGGACTACCCGGTTACGGAACGCGCCATCGACGTCCAGATCGTCAACCTCCGCCGCAAGCTGGGCGAATGGGGTGTCAATATCGAAACGGTCCGGGGCGTCGGCTATCGCCTCAAACAAGGTTTCTGACGATGAAGAACCGCGACAAAGTCCTCTTTTTCCTTCCGGTTTCTGCCGCGCTGATCATGCTGCTTGCCGCGGTCCTTCTCTTCTGGCATCTTTCTTATTTCGAAGACGCCTACATGCATCAGGCGGAGAACAACATCGTTCAGGAAACCCGTCTTGTTTCCATGATCCTGACGCCCATCCTCAACAGCGGCCGTTTCGACGAGGCCCGGAAGTTCTGCGACGACTTCGACAAAGACACTCTCCGCCTGAGCCTGATCGACGCATCCGGCAAGGTGCGGGCGGATTCCGCCGAAAACGCCGCCCTTCTCGGCAACCATCTGGACCGTCCCGAGATCAGGAGCGCTTTTCAGGGCGTCCCCGCCACTGTCACCCGTTACAGCGGCAGTCTCAATCAGTGGATGATCTACCATGCCGTCCTTCTGAAGACGGAGCATGGCAATTTCGTGCTTCGTTCCGCGGTCACCACCGATCAGGTCTTTCAGGTTCTCCGAATGGCGAAAACCAACGTGTTTCTGGCGCTTCTGCTGGGCGTGGCTCTCGTTTGTTTTTTAACTTCCTACATTATCGTCCACGTGCGGCGGCCCCTGCTGGCACTTCAGGGAACCGTCGGTTCGATCACCAAGGGGGACTTGGACACCTCGATTCCCGTTCCTCCGCGCGGAATTGTTCGCGAACTGGCCTCCGGCGTCTCCGAAATGGCCGACCGTCTCCGGGACCAGCTCTCCCAGATGACCGGCGAACGCAACGAGAAGGAGGCGATCCTCAATGCCATGAGCGAGGCGGTTCTCCTCTTTTCTCCAAACGGGGATGTCCAGAAATTCAATCAGGCCGCGGGAAAACTGTTCAGCCTCCAGCCCAATTCCCGTTTCAATCTGGCCCGTTCCGGTATTTCCGAACTGCTTCCCCTGGCCCGGAACAGTTTTCAGACGGGCGACTCCTTTGAAAAGGAGTTCACGCTCCAGAAGGAACACGGTCCCCTCACGCTGCTGATCAAAGGGAATATCATCCGCCAGAACGACACCCGTTTCCTTCTGCTGACGATTACGGATCTGACGAATCTCCGCAAGTTGGAATCCTTCCGCAGCGACTTCATTGCGAATGTCTCCCATGAGATCAAAACCCCGTTGACTTGCATTGTCGGCGCCGTCGAGACCATCCGGGAGGAGCCGGACTTGAACAAGGAGCAGTTCGACAAACTCATCGACATGCTTTTCGACCAGACCAACCGCCTGAACATGCTGGTTCAGGACATCCTGAGTCTTTCCGCGCTGGAACGCAAACAGCTCGATCCGAAAAAGGAGTTCGCCCGCATGAGGCTGGACGCCATGCTGTCCAATGCCATCTCGCTCTGTTCGGAGAGGGCGGCGCAGGGTGGAATCACCCTTTCCGTCAAGAAACAGGAGCCTCTTGAGATCGAAGGCGATTGCCAGCTTCTCGAACAGGCGGTCGTCAATCTTGTGAACAACGCCATCAAATACAGCGGTTCCAAGACCATCGATCTTTCCCTTTACCGGGAAGGGGAATCCGCCGTGATCGAAGTCCGCGACTACGGAATCGGGATTGCGCCCGAACATCAGAGCCGGATTTTCGAACGATTCTATCGGGTTCACAAGGAACGGAGCCGTTCCCTCGGTGGAACCGGTCTCGGACTGGCGATTGTCAAGCACATCGCGCAGCTTCACAACGGGCGTGCCGAACTGGAAAGCGTCCCGAACGCGGGATGTTCCTTCCGGATTGTCCTCCCGTGTGAGCCGGAAACGGTTCCATCCGCAATTCCCGCTTCCCCCCAGAACTGAACTGGAAAAATGCCTCTTGACGGAGGCGTCTCTCTTCAGCGCCGCTTCTTCATCGATTTGAGGTAACGGCTCTCTTTGCGGAACCGGTTCGGAGACATCTTCTGCCATGCGTGAAAAGCCCTGCTGAAAGTCTGTATGCACGAATAGCCGCAAAGATCCGCGATTTCAGAAATGTTCTTGTCATCCTTGGAAAGATAGAAAACAGCCTTGAGCATGCGGATCCGGGTAATGTATTTACCGATCCCAAGACCGGACTGCTCAAAAAAAATCCGGCGCAATTTCGAGGCGGAACACCCGAATTTTTTCGCCAAGGACTCCAGCCGCAAATCCTTTTCAAGGTTTTCAGAAACATAGCGGTAAACCTCAGCCGCCAGAGAAATGTTGCCGACAATCCGTTCCGGATTCGGTATGAGCGACTGGGCGTTCAGCTGCTGCATGCGGCTCAGGATCAACGAAAGAAGAAGCTCC
>CAYWZD010000592.1:0-2696 GCA_964462755.1 uncultured Victivallales bacterium
ATGCGCTTGGACATCTCGCGTCCTTTTTTCTGGATCGCGGAGATTTCCTTGCGGACGTCCTGATTGCGTTTGACCTTGTTCAGCAGCAGTTCCGCCTCGTCGAGATGACGGTGGAGGTAGTCCACTACCGCCTGCTTGACGGTCCCCACGATCCAACCCTTGATGTCCGTGTTGCCGAGCTTGTTCTTGGTCTGGGATTCGAACATCGGCTCCTGAAGCTTGATGGCGATGGAACCTACGATGCCGTCGCGGAGGTCGGGAGCGTCGAAGTCCTTCCCGCTGAACTCGTTGACCGCGCGGAGGACTCCTTCCTTGAAGGCCGAAAGATGGGTTCCTCCGTCGGAGGTGAACTGGCCGTTCACGAAAGAATAGTATTTTTCTCCGAAGTCGGAGGTATGGCAGAGTGCGAATTCAAGGGTTTTGTCCTTGAAATGGATGATCTGGTACAGGCTTTCGCCGCCGACCTCGTTGTTGACCAGATCCATGAGGCCGCTTTTGGAGTAGTAGCGCTGGTTGTTGTAATAAAGCGAGAGTCCGCTGTTGAGGAAGGCATACATCCAGAGGCGGCGTTCCACATATTCCTGTTTGATCGCGTATTTCGGGAACAGTTTCGGGTCCGGCACGAACTGGGTGAAGGTCCCGTTCCGTTCTTCGGTGGTGCCGTCCTCTTCCCCGCACAGAACGCCGTTTTTGAATTCGGCGCGCTTGAATTTGCCGTCGCGGATCGACTGCACCGCAAAGCGTTCGGACAATGCGTTCACCGCTTTGGTGCCGACGCCGTTGAGTCCGACGGAGAACTGGAAAACGTCCGTATTGTATTTTGCGCCGGTATTGATCTGGGAGACGCACTCCACCAGTTTGCCGAGAGGAATCCCGCGTCCGTAGTCCCGGACCGTCAATTCGTTGCCGTTGACGGAGATGTCGATCCGTTTGCCGTATCCCATGATGTATTCATCGACGCTGTTGTCGATGACTTCCTTGAGCATCACGTAAACCGCATCGTCCGGGTGGGACCCGTCGCCCATGCGCCCGACGTACATTCCGGGCCTCTGCCGGATGTGCTCCAGCGAGGATAGCGTTTTTACTTTGCTTTCGTCATAAACCATCCCGGACGGAACCGGGGTATCTTCTATATTTTGATTTTCTTTTTCATCCATTGCAATCACTGAAAACTTTCCGCGTTAATGCGGAAATATAGCCTGTTTTTGCGGAGATTCAAGCAGGGAACCCCAATGAAAAAAATCATTTGAACTCATTTTTTTTGTAAGGTTTCCAAAGGGAACGGATTACGGATGTGAAAAATCCGATTCCCTTGAAAAGCAACCCTTTCGGGCTATATTAACCGGAACATGATTCATCAGGAAAAATCGGGGGCCTTTCCAAATGTCTCAAAACTATGACGCTTTCCTGCCATATCCGCGGCTTTGCGCACATCGCGGATTCAACACCATAGCACCGGAAAACAGTTTGCCCGCCTTCGGAGCGGCTGTGGCTCTCGGCGCGTCCGAGATTGAAATGGATGTCCGGGAGACCGCCGACGGCGAACTGGTCGTCTGCCACGACGATTCCGTAGACCGCATTTCCAACGGAACCGGGCAAATCAGCGAGATGACTTTTTTCCAGCTCCGTTCTCTGGATTTCGGGTCCCGACATGGTATCCATTTCGCGGGACTGAAAATTCCTTCCCTGGAAGAGGTCATGAAAGCCTTTGCCGGAAAAGTCGTGATCAATCTCCATGTCAAATCCGTCGGAGGCATGGCATTTCCGCATAACATCATGCAGAGGATCGTCGAACTCATCTACAAATACGGTTTCGAGAAACGCCTTTACTTCATGGCGGAAGGCGATGTCATGCAGACAGCTCTTGCGGTCGCTCCGGAAATCCAGCGCTGCATGGCGGCCGGTTCGACTCCCTGGGAAATTGTGGAAAACGCCCTCCGCTGGCAGTGCTCCAAGGTGCAGCTCTTCAAGCCGAATTTCAACGAGGAAATGATCCGGAAAGCCCATGAGAACGGCATCCGCTGCAATGTTTTCTACAGCGACGACCCGGCGGAAGCCAGAAACATGCTCGCAATGGGAATCGACACCATCCTGACGAACGATTATCTTGCCATTGCCAACGCGACCGGCTGCCGCTGAATTTCGCCTGCCGGATTACAGTTCCGTTTCGAGCTTCTCACGCATCGCGAAGACCTTCGCGAGCGCTTCGTCCGTATTTTTCCCGCGCGCCAGCAGAACGCCGAGGCGGCGGTGTCCGTTGAGCTCGCCTTTGCCGAAGATCCGCATGGAAGTATCCGGCTCGGAAAGCACCTGATCCAGATTCTTGAACCTGACATTGCGCGAAACACCGTCCACGACGATCGCCTTGGAGGCGCTCGGGCCGTGGAAAGCAATATTGGGGATCGGCAGTCCGAGGATGGCGCGGGCGTGGAGCGCGAACTCTGTGAGGTCCTGCGAAATCAGCGTGACCATGCCGGTATCGTGCGGGCGCGGGCTTACTTCGCTGAAGATCACCTGATCGCCCTTGATGAACATTTCCACTCCGAAGATGCCGCGTCCGCCGAGAGCACCGGTGATTTTTCCGGCAATCTCCTGCGCCTTTTCCTTTGCGGCCGGACTCATCGCCTGAGGCTGCCAGGACTCCTGATAGTCGCCGTCCACCTGATGATGTCCGACCGGTTCCAGGAAGCTGGTCC
>CAYWZD010000593.1:0-2696 GCA_964462755.1 uncultured Victivallales bacterium
GAGTCGTGAGAAGCGCCCGCTATATCGACTGCATCCGCGCCGGAGGCATACAGCCCGCGGCAAAACTGGAAGTCCTCGAGGAAAGCGCGTCACATATCCGGATCGACGCAAAGGGCGGACTCGGCATTCCGGTCTCCTTCCGGACAACCGAGCGGGTAATCGAAAAAGCCCGGAAATCGCCGATTGCAATCGGAACGGTCAATCACAGCGACCACTACGGGGCCGCCGGCTACTACGCCATGCGCTGCGCCGAAAACGGACTGGTCGGATTCTCCATGAGCAACACCTGTCCGCTGGTCGCCGTGACGGGCGGCGCTTCAGCGACAATCGGCAACAATCCGTATGCCTACGCGGCACCCGCGGGCAAATACCGCGCCATCCTCTTCGACATCTGCATGAGTGTCGTCGCGAGCGGAAAAATCGAAATCGCAAGTCAGGAAAAGAAAAAGATTCCCTTCGGCTGGATTCTCGACAAGGAAGGCCGTCCAACCGACAATCCGGATGACATCTATCATGGAGGCATCATGCTCCCGTTCGGCGAGCACAAGGGATACGGGATTGCTGTCATGGTCGAAATCATGACGGCCCTGCTCGGCAATGCCGGCCTGATGTCAGGGGTCAAGTCCTGGAACACCGTTCCCGGCAGGGACGCGAATACCGGGCACAGCTTTCTGGCGATCAACCCGGAATTCTTCGGCGGACTCTCCCTTTTCCAGTCCCGGACGGAACAGATGATCGAGGAAATCAAATCCTCGAAAAAAGCCGAAGGCGTGAAGAAAATTTATTATCCGGGTGAGATCGAGTTTGAAAAAGAGGCCGATGCCCTGCAGAATGGAGTTCCCCTTTCGGAAGCGTCCGTGAACGCACTTCAACGGGCGGCCGGGCTCGTCGGGGCGGATTCCACGAAATTCGACGCGCTCGAACTCAAATAACCCATTGTTCCGAGTCATCGACAGGAAAAGTTCGGTCATTTTTTCTTTCAAAACCGAAGGAAACTTGAATTCCCCCGGAATCCGTGATATACTAATTTGTTTCGGGCTGGTTCATGGAAATGGAACCAGTCGAAGAACGTTTCCTGATCGTAATATTGAACCAGTAATTAAAAATAACCGGAGAATGACACCGATGCTCAGAATTACCGGCTTAATCGTTTCCGGACTTTTCATCGCAGGAGCTATCTCAATGGCGGAAGAAAAAAAGAACGACAGGGAAATTGTCCGTTTCAACGGCGGAATCTCCGGAAAGTCCGGCTGGAATTATGTGGCTCCGACCGGGGGAAACGTCTACATCCCTTTTGAAGGAACTTACGAGGACAAGGGGGGACGTCTCATCTCCCGCAACATCCCATTGGAGAAAAAACCTGGCGAACATGCGTTCTACCGGATCGACTTCACCGCGAAAACCGGAGCGTCCTGCTACTGGTGGATCGATTATTTCGACAAGGACGGCAATCCCCTGCCCGATTGCAACAGCGCCATTTATCCGGGTCCGGAACGCCGCTATTCCGAGGTGTTTCAGGCGCCCGCCGCCGCAAAGGAAATCCGGATCATCTTCTCCTCCAGCAAAGGCGTCTCCGTACGCGACATTGTCCTGACACGCATCACCGACGCGGAAGCCGCCGACTGGTGCGATGAACTCTTCGCAAAGGAAACGCCCGGCTTCAAATCCGTCATCCGCACGGAACGCAATGAAGCCCTCCCGAAAACAAAAGCCGCCCTGAAAGAGAAAAAACCTTTTACGGCTGTCATGCTGGGCGACAGCATCATGAACGACACCTATACTTCCAACTTCATCGCGCTCTTCAACCGTGCCTTTCCGGGGAACCGTTTCCATTTCATTCTCTCCGTAAGAGGCTCCACCGGATGCACTTACTACCATAAACCGGCCCACTTCAAAGAGTATGTGGCCAAATACAAGCCCGATCTGGTGATCATCGGCGGAATCAGCAACCGCCAGAAGGATTCTCCGGATATAGGGGAAGCCTGCATGAAATCCGTCATCGAACAAAGCCGCGCGCTGGGCGCGGAAGTGCTGATTCTGACGCCGCCGCCTTCCTATGAATGGCGCAAATCCCCCAAAGATACGGAATGGAGCACTGCCTTCGTCAACGAAAAAGGAATAATGCCCATGGATTCCGACTATGAACGGAAAGCGGCATCCTCCTGCGGCGTTGCGCTCTGGGATATGACCACCGGCCCCTGCGGTTACATCGCGGCCTCGCGCAAACCTCTGGATTATTTCCGGCGTGACGCGGTCCACAACAACGACCGCGGCAAACAGCTCATTGGACGTACATTCGTCGAGTATTTCAAACTTCTGGAAAAATGAAGAGTCCGCCGGTCACTGATACTTCGGGTTCTGCCGGATTCTTTCCGATTTCGAATTTTTTCTCTTGACAATCTTTCTGTTGCATGTTACAATAACAAACCAATGGATGATAATAAGTCACTGGTTCAAAATAACAATATAAGAAGGAGAGACTTCAAATGAACAGCAAGAGAATCAAAATTCTGCTTCACGTCAACTATCATGAGGGAGCGGGACGTCTCCGCAATCTCTTCAAACTGGCTTCCGACAACGGATACGACGGGGTCGAACTCCGCTGGAAATACCGTTTCCCGGACATGGATCAGGCGACATATCTGACCGAAGTCGCCGCACTGAAAGCCGCGCATCCGGAAATGGAAATCGTCTTC
>CAYWZD010000594.1:0-2686 GCA_964462755.1 uncultured Victivallales bacterium
TTTCACTTTACGTCAACCAATCCTTTCTTTGTTTTGGGATGTCTATAAGTAAAAAGACCAAAATCCTCACTCTATTACTATAATTCCCGGAATAAAATTTACAAGAGCCGAATATTAGTTTTTGGTAATCCGGAGCGGTCGGAAAGTGTTTTTTTCACAGAGGATAGCAAGGCCTATAAAGGAGTTGCGACAATCGGAAAGAAGAAGAAAAAAATATTAGATTTTTTTTCCATAAGAGGCCTTGCGGGACGGAAAATCGACACGGCGGAACGTAAATGTTCCTGAAACGGAAAGGAAAAACAGAGGGAATATTCTTCTTGTAAGTCTGAATTCGGGAAGCTTACCAGCGAACCAGCATGGCTCCTTTGCTGAGGCCGGCGCCGACCGCCGCCAGAAGCAGAAGCTGTCCGGGTTTCAGAAGACCGCGCGCCCGCATGTCCGACAGGGCGATGCCGATGGTGGCCGCACAAGTGTTGCCGTAGTCTTCCACATTCCGGAATACCCGTTCCGTCGGAATGCCGAGGCGCTCCGCCGTGGCGTCCACGATCCGGATGTTCGCCTGATGCGGAACGAACCAGTCGATCTTTTCGGGAGTCAGTCCCGCTCTTTCCAATATGATGTTGGAGCATTCGACCATGCCGGCCACCGCCAGTTTGAAAATCAGTTTTCCGTCCATGTGGAGGAACTGTTCCCTTTCCTCCAGCAGGGCAGGAGTGAGGGGAAGCCTCGATCCTCCGCCGGGAAGAAGCAGACTGTCGAAGTACGCGCCGTCCGCGGCCAGATGGGCCGGAGAAATGGAATCGGGCGTATCCTGAAAATCATTTTCCAGAAGAACCGCTGCTGCGCCGTCGCCGAAAAGGACACAGGTATCGCGGCTGGCCCAGTCGACGATGGCGGACATTTTCTCAGAGGCGACCACGAGGACATAGCGCAGGGAAGGATTCCCTTTCATGATGCATCGCGCGTTTTCCAGAGAGTAAAGAAGGCCGCTGCATGCCGCCTGGATGTCGAAACTGAAGGCTTTCTTCGCTCCGATTTTTTCCTGGACAAGACATGCCGACGCGGGAAAAAGACATTCCGGCGAAGTGGAACTCAACAGGATCGCGCCGATTTCGGAAGGGGCGACGCCCGCTTCTTCCAGCACCTTCTTTGCCGCGGCGGCGCCCATGTCGGACACCTGTTCGCCTTGAGCGGCGATATGACGGCGGTGGATTCCTGTCCGCGGATAGATCCATTCGTCGCTGGTATTCAAGAACTTGCTGAGATCATCGTTTGTGAGAATTTTTTCCGGGACATAAGAGCCGATATTTCGAATGCGGATTCCCATAACGCGTTCCTTCTGTATTCTGTTGCCACCGTCCCCGGCAGAACGACCGCCGGATGCTTTGCCATGAAAGCCAAAGCAGCAGCACGTCATCCCAACTGTCGCAACGGGTCCGGCGCCGGCCCTCGACCCTGCTGCAGAACTGAACTCCCGTCCCCGGGAAGAGACGCAAGACAGAAACAAACACTTCTTCGACTGTTTAGGGCGGCTCTGTCTGCGGAGCATCGCCCGGAACCGGCAGTCAAAGAAAAGTCATCTTAATGAAAAGACAACAAAAAAACCATACCTTCGTAACAATTTTCAAAACGTTTTTCATGTTTTGAATAAGTTGCGCCGGATAGCCGATAATCAGCAATGGTGGGTATAACTGGGCTCGAACCAGTGACCTTCACGATGTCAACGTGACGCTCTAACCAACTGAGCTATACACCCTATTCTTGAGCGAACGGGGTATAATATACGATCTGTTTTCGGGTTTTCAAGGTCGAAAGTAAAAAAAACTCATTTTTCGACCAATTCACCGTTTTCCCATTTCCGGTTCAACAAATTGATGTTGATTTCCAGGACCGGATACAGCCAGACCATGTTCTCGGCATTGTCCTTGTTATTCCACTGCATGGATTTCTTTTTGCCGTTGAGGGGCGTCAGCTGGATGGCGTCTTCCGAGCGTGTATATTTGCAGAGAATCACGGAGCCGGGATTCCGGAGCTTGCCGACCACAATGTCGCCGTCCTGCGCATATTCTCCGCCTGCGACCAGCATCACGGTTCCAATGGGAAACATCGGACATAAGTCGCTGGAGTCCACCTTCAAGGCAAAGTAGGAATCCTTCACGGAATTTGCGAAAAAGGCGAATCTTTCCCCCTGGCGTTTCGCATAGGCGGAGGCCGATTCCAGCGTCGAATCGAATCCGAGGATTTCCGTGAACGTGGCCAGCGGCGCACGGTTGCATTCCTGTTCGGACATTCTCTTCCTGTAGGGTTCCTGTTCTTCGCGGACCGCATAGCCGAAATGGCGGTCTTCGGGTTCGTTCATGAAGTTTTTGAGCTCGCGGCGGATTTTGGATACCCAGATGTGTCCGCTGATATTGGATGTTTTTCCGCTCAGCCAGAACAGCACTGTGCTGTGGGCGATTCCCACATGTTTGGCAAACTGGGAAGTATTCCCGTAGTGCTCAATTGCCAGACGCAGGGCATTCAATATTTCAGGGGTCAATTTCATATTGGAAATCCTTTCTCTTTCATTCTTATTTTTTCTATTGAAATCCTATGAGTTTTTCACAAAACTGAAAATAACCTTATGAAGAAGATTGTTTCAGCCTTTCAATGCTCGATTCACGATATTTACAGAACAAACGCTTTC
>CAYWZD010000595.1:0-2673 GCA_964462755.1 uncultured Victivallales bacterium
GGCATGCTGGAAGTAATCCATCAGGACTACATCCGGACCGCCCGCGCCAAGGGGCTTCCCGAGACATCCGTGATCCTGAAACACGCATTCCGCAACGCAATGATCATCATGATCACCCTGTTTGCGGGAATCCTTCCCTCGCTGGTCGGCGGGAGCATTCTGGTGGAATACGTGTTCAACATTCCGGGCATGGGCTCGCTTTCGATGCTGGCTTTGAGCAGTCGCGACATCCCTCTGCTGATGGCGCTCTTCGCCTTTGGCGGCGCCCTGACCCTGATCGGCATTCTTCTGGCAGACATCCTCTACGTGATCGCCGACCCGCGGATCGACTTCGAATCCCGAATCTAGAGATTGCGGGGGAAAGGGAAAGCCTTTCTTGAAAGGGTTCCCTTTCCCCGTGTTCCGGACTTTTGCAATTATTTCATCAATCCTCATTATTGATTTTATCAATGTGAAATATGCAGGAACAGTGCTATATTTCCTGTCATTACAACCAGAGGGAGGGTTCGGGCATGGCGGAAAAAGCGGGTATGATCCGGTGGTTCCTTGCGGAACTGCCGAAACTGCGGGAGTCCGGAGTCATCGATTCCGGCACGGAAGAAAAATTACAGCATCATTACCGGGAACGGCTCGCGGGAGTTCCCTCCGCGCAGAAGTATTTCCTTCTGGCGCTTTCGATCGTCGGAAGCGTGCTGATCGCCGGAGGAATCATCCTCCTGTTCAACTACAACTGGGACATGTTCACCAAGACGACCCGGATCGCGATTGCATTTCTGCCGACGGCGCTGGGTGCGGCGCTCTCCGTCTTTACGCTGACGACGAACCGTTCGCAGGCGTGGCGGGAAGGCTCCGCCGTGCTGACCGCCGCCGGGACCGCGGTCGCGATCGCTCTCCTTTCCCAGATTTACCACACCGGCGGAACATTGAACGAATTCATGACGCTGGTGCTTCTGCTGGCCCTGCCCCTGATTTACATTTTCGACAGCATCTCCCTGACGACGCTCTACTGCGTCGGATTGTTCATGACGCTGGGAGGCTGGAGCGATCAAACAAACCTCCCGATGGTTTCCTGTCTGCTGGCCGGGATTCTGCCGTTCGCGGGATGGCATCTTGTCCGGGAAAAGAGTCCTTACCGGATCTGGATGCGGTATCTGGCGATGGGCTTTGCGGTGTTCGCATTTTCGGCGTTCGGAGGAAAATACTCGATCGGACTGATGCTTTACACCGGGGGCGCCGTTTTCATGCTTGCCGGCATGGAACCGCGCGACAAAGAAGAAGGTATGCTCCGCAATCCGTGGATGCCGGCCTCTTTTTTCTTTCTGCTGGTGCTGCTGTCAATCGGGACTTGTTCGGGCGGACGGATATTCCAGATTCATTCCTATGGCAAAACCACGGATGGAATCCTGTATTTCTGGCTGGCGGAAGGGGTTTTGCTGCTTCTTTTCGTGCTGCTGTTCCTGCGTGATTACCTCCGGAAGCAGGTGGATTTCCACCGTTTCATGATGCTGATTCTGGTTGCGGTCGCACTTCTGGGGACCCTTTTCGAAGCCTATAAGGCGGACAACATCTACATGCGTCTCGCCATGATCGTCTACATGGGCGTCCTCGGAGTCACGCTGCTCATACGCGGATGCCGGGAAACCAGCATGCTGGCCTTCAACGGCGGGCTTCTGATGTGCGCACTGCTGATCGGACTTCGTTTCTTCGACGCGGACATCGGGCTTCTGGCCCGCGCCATCGGCTTCATCGTGCTCGGGGTGGGTTTCATCGGAGCAAACATCTTCTTTTCCCGCCGTCTTGCACGGGCGAAAAACGCGGAGGTGAATCATGCGTAATTCCGACAAAATCCGGCTGATCTGTTTCATTCTGGCCCTCTGCGCGGCCCTCGCCTATCCTGTAAGGAAAATCATTTCGTTCGAGTATCCGGCCGTGCCGCCGAAAATTTATCTCTTCGATACGGAAATCCGTGATCCCTACGATCCCATGCGCGGACGCTACGTGCAACTCCTCATCAAGCAGAGCCGGGTTTGGCTGTCCAATAAGAACACAAGTCTGATGGCAGGGCGCTCAGGAACCCCCTGTTTCGCGATTCTGGAGAAGAATCCCGACGGCATGGCGCGGATCGTCGATCTGGTAACCGACGTCAAGCAGATTCCGGCCGGGAAGGATTTCATCCGGGTCAAATATCTTTACTTCCAGCAGGAATATGAAGCGAACTCGTTCAAGCCGAAGAAAACGGGCGACCATGTCATCCAGTTTCCATTCGACCGCTTCTACCTGAACGAAAGACTCGCACCCGAAGCGGAACGGGAACTTCAGGCAAGCACGCGCAAAGGACAGGCTTACCTCCGGGTCAAGGTGTATCATAATAACGGCAATTTTGCAGTGGACGATCTGATCGTGAACGGACAGCCGATCCTCGAGCGTCTCCGGGGAAAAGCCGCAAAGAAACCGTGATTACTTGCGCCCCCTGCCCCGGGCGGGTTTCGCGCAGTCCGCGACGCTGGCCCGGGAAATATAGGAGGTCGGAATGGTCGTGAGAAGCGGCACCTGTCCGCCTTTCAGGAGCAGTTCCAGATTCGAACAGATCGCGCCCGCGATCCGGTCGGTGTTCTGGCTGACGCTGCTCAAATTGAGGTATTCCGCCGTCTGGGTGTTGCTGAAACCGACAAC
>CAYWZD010000596.1:0-2665 GCA_964462755.1 uncultured Victivallales bacterium
AAGGTTTATAAAAATTATGCGATCATGGGAGCCGCTCCCAACGGAATCAGGGTATTCCATGAAGGCGGTTCGGTGGTCCTTCCCGTTTCAGAGTTTCCGCCGGAACTGAAATCTCTGGTTGAAAAGATCGCCAAAGACATTCCGGCAGCGAAGAAGGCCGCCGCGGAAAAGATCAAAGAACGGCAGACCCTGGCCGCTGAAAGGAAAAAGCAGGCTTTGGCAGAAGCCGCAAAACAGAAAAAAAGCGCTGCTCTTCTCGCCGCGGAAGAAAAGGCTGAAAAAGAGAAACAGGACAAGCTTAAAAAGGCGACTCCGGCTCCATCCTCTTCCTCCTTCACCAGCAGCAGCGGCAGCGGCAGCAGCGGAAAGTCTTCCCTTTCTTTCGGCAACAAGTAAATACCTGTATCGGAATATTCATCGTACAAAACAAACGGCCGGATTCCATGGTTTTCAGGGAATGCCGGCCATACTTTTTGTGGAGATTATTCTTCGAGGAACCCCCCGAAATCCCGCAATTTCTTCTGCAAGTCGCAGATTTCAAAACCACGGACATCCCCCTGATGTTTCAGAGCGAGCGCGGCGGCAATTCCGGCGGCCTGCCCGGTGATGAAGCATCCCGGCATGACACGGATCGAGGCTTCCATATACTTATCCGCACTGACACAGCGCCCTGCTGTGAGAAGGTTCCGGAAGCCTTTGACGGTCAGAATCCTGTATGGGATCATGTAATGCTCTCCCCGCTGGTAACAGGTGTTTTTATCCCGGCCGAAGAATTCCCGGCGGAAACGTTCGAATTCCTCCGGGGAGGGGTCGTAAGGGTGGATATCCACGCCGTAAGCGAAACATCCGACCGCATCATCGAAGCGGGCGCGGCGGATATAGTCCTCCCGAGAGAGCACATAATCACCGAGAATGCGGCGACTTTCACGGATTCCGAGCATGGAAGCGCTTGCCGTCAGTTCGCATTTTTCAAAACCCGGCACCCTGGCGCGGTAGAAGGCCTCGAATTCGGGGAGGAGTCTTCTTCCTTCGAGCCAAGCGCTGGTTCTGGCTTTGGGATCGGTGCTGTCGAGCTGAAAAATGTGTCCGATATTGGCGGACGCCGTGCTGGCTCCGATCCGGCGCATTCCGGTATGGTGGCGATCGGGGACTTTGAAAAAGTGATTCTTGTCGATGGCTTCCATCAGAATATCGAAAATGGGGCGTTTGTTTTTTCCTGCGGCCTCCCAGTCGATGTTGCTCCAGAGACTGCAAAGGGAAGACGGCATGATCCGTCCGCGCTCGTCTCCGAGTTCGAATTGGGCACCGGACAGAGCGGAGAGGTTGCCATCTCCGGTTGCATCGATGAAGACAGCGGCTTCTACCGCGCCGAGACCGGCTGCCGTACTGACAATGGCATGGGTGACGGTTCCGCCTTTTTCTTGAACCGCGACCAGGTCGCATTCCAGAGAGAACTCCGCACCGGATTCAAGCATGAGTTTGTCGTAGATCCGTTTCAGAATTTCCGGTCTGATGATGTGTGGCGTCGGAGAACTGAATCCGTCCTGCGCCTTCATCCGATCGAAGATTTCACGGCCGAATCCGCCGCAAAGGAAGTGAACGCCGTCGGTTTCGCCGGTAAAGAAAGGGACGAGTCCCGCGGTTCCCATGCCGCCGAAGCATCCTGTTTTTTCAGCGAGAAAGACTTTTGCCCCGCATTTGGAGGCCGCGAAAACCGCGGCGGTTCCTGCAGGACCTCCCCCGGCGACAAAGACATCGCAACGGGCGATTACGGGAATCTTGCAGGAGAACTCCATTTTCGGGGACGATGTCATTTAGTGAAAATTTCCTTGATTGCGGCGACCACATCGTCCTGATCGCGCTCGGTCATGTCGGGGAAAAGCGGGAGGGAAACGATCCGGTCGGAGTTCCATTCCGTGTTGGGCAGGGAGCCGGGGCGGCATCCGAGCACATCCCGGTAATATTTCTGGAGATGGGTGCAGCGGAAATGGAGACCGGTGCCGATATTACGCTTTTTGAGTTCTGCCATGAACTCATCGCGGGAAATGCCCGCTTTGTCCGAATCCACCCGGACGACGAACAGATGCCAGGAATGCTTGATCGGCCAGGAAGGATCTTTCAGGGGAATCAATTCCTCGACGCCTGTCAATTTTTCACGGTAGCGCATGGCCAGCTGACGGCGCATTTCATTCATCGCGTCCACGCGGGCCAGCTGACGGATTCCAAGCACGGCCTGCATGTCGGGCAGATTGAACTTGTAGCCGGGTTCAACAACCTGCGCCTGAGGTGCGCGTCCATGCGTCTGACGGTCATAGGCATCCACGCCCAGACCATGAAATTTAAGGCTCCGGACCCGGTTCCCGAGTTCGATATTGTCCGTGGCGAACATTCCGCCTTCCCCGGTGGTGATGTTTTTGATGGGGTGGAAGGAGAACATGGAGGTGCCTTTTGCACCGATCTTCTCGCCGTTCCATTCCGTGCCGAGAGCGTGGGCGGCGTCTTCGACCAGCAGGACGTTGTGTCTGGCGGCGACGGCACGGAGTTCTCCCAGATTCAGCGCGGCTCCGGCGAAGTGAACGGGGACGATCATTTTCGTGCGGGGGGTGATTTTCGACTCGATTTCCTTTGCATCGACCATCAGGGTATCCCTGTCGACGTCGACGAA
>CAYWZD010000597.1:0-2663 GCA_964462755.1 uncultured Victivallales bacterium
TTTTTTCGAGGGCTTCGATCATGGGAGCGGAAAGCCCCATCGAGCGGAAGAGGGAAGAATCTTTCATGGGAGACCTTTGTGTGATGCGCCGGGAACTATATGCGGGAAAAGAATCGCGGGACGAAATTTCCGGCCTGGGAAATCGTCCGGCGGCTGTGTAACGATTTTCCCGAGACATCCCGATCCGCCGAGTGCGGAAAAGGCTGACCCGTTTTTAAAGCCGAATAATATACACCGCCTTTGCGGTTTTTACAATGCGTGTTCCCGCGAAAGTCCGAAAATCAAGATTTTTCGAGTGGAATTCAGGCTTCCGCCGGGAACCGTGAACAGGAGATAAGGAATGTCAAGATTGCTGTTCTCTGAAAAAAATGACCTTGTCCATCGTTCCTGTTCAAACGATGGACAAGGTCGTAATTTAGTGTCTGAATCGGAAAATACAAGTCAGAATTGAAAGACGATTTGGGGGAATGCGAACGGGAAAACGGGACGGCGGCTTTTCTTGCATTCGGGCGAACCGGGATTATATTACTGGTTTCGGTTTTGTGCCGGAATCATCGAATAACGAAGGACCATCATGCTCAAGACTTTGATTCGCCCCCTGCTGATTGTGGCGGCTTTCGCGGCGGGATACTGTGTTCCGGAAGCGAAGAACCTGACCTTTCTGATCCGCTACCTGCTCCTGATCATGCTGTATTTCGTGTGCCTTCAGGTGAAGGTGGTCCATTTGAAGCCGCGCATGAGTCATTGGAAGATTCTGTTCATGAATATACTGATCGGTGTCGCCGCATGGGGCGCAATGCTGTTTACCGGCTGCGGGGAGCTCTCCGACGCCGCTTTTTTCACGGGAATCACACCGACGGCGAGCGCGGCGCCGGTCATCATCCGTTTTCTTGGAGGGAGCGTGTCGTATGTGGTGATGGCGTTCCTCATCACGAACATCGGAATCTCGGTAGCTCTGCTGGGGCTGATTCCCCTGGTCACCGGTAATTATACCCTCGGATTCTTCGGGGATGTCGCCGGAAATATGGCTGTCATCATGGGAATTCCCGCACTGGCGGCGGTGATTACGCGGAAACTTTTTCCCTCCGCCCGCGAGTGGCCCAACCGTCTGCCGCTGTTCTCCTTCTTTCTCTGGCTGGCGATGCTGTTCATTACGGCGGCTTCCGCGTCCTCGTTCATCCGGAGCACCCCGGATCTTCCGCCGCTGGTTCTGCTGGAGATCGCCGGAATCTCGCTGGGGCTCTGCGCGTTGAACTTCCTCAGCGGGTATTATCTCGGGGAGTGGCGCTACCGCCGGGAGTCCAGCCAGTCGCTCGGACAGAAGAACACGATGTTCACATTGTATCTGGCGCTGACGTTCTCAACTCCTCTGGCGGCGATGGGGCCGACCTTTTACGTGTTGTGGCACAATCTCTGGAATGCGGCCCAGATGTTTTTTCATGACAGACGGAAAAGCCTTCGGAAAAAAAAGCGTCATCCTCCTTGCGGAAACAAGCGGAAGGGATATATTGACTCTGTCATGAAGGAACCCGAACCATGAAGCTGGCTTTTCTGATTTTCAAATACTTTCCCTATGGAGGGCTTCAACTGGATTTCCGCAGGATGCTTGTAGAGGCTGTCGCCCGCGGGCATCATGTGACGGTGCTGTATGGCCGCTGGGAGGGCCCGTTCGTCGAAGGCGCGGTCTACCGGGCTCTGCCCTCCTTCGCCTTGACGAACTGGGGACAGGCTCTCGCTTTCGAATGGAAGGCGATGATGTATTTTCAGCGGGAGAAATTCGACCTGATCGTAGGATTCAACCGGATGTCCGGACTGGATGTTTACTTTGCCGCGGACATTTGTTTTGCCATGAACGCGGCGCAGAAGTCGAACCTGCTGCGTTTCCTGACCCGCCGTTATTCGGTGTATGAGCATCAGGAACGCTCGATCTTCGCCGGGGAGAAAATTCCTGTGATTCTATGTCTGACCGACCGCCAGAAGAAGGAATACCAGTCGGTTTACCTGACCCCGGAAGAACGGTTCCGCATCCTGCCTCCGGGAATTGATCCCGACCGGAAACGCCCCGGAAACGAGGAGGAAATTGAGCGTATCCGCAGGGAAGTCCGTTCGGAGTTCTCGATGAAGGACGACACCTTGTTTCTGATTCAGGTCTGTTCCGGATTTCAAAACAAGGGCGTGGACCGCACCCTGCACGCTTTCCGGGCGCTTCCCCGGGAGATTTTCGACCGGAGCAAACTGTTGATCGTCGGACGGGAGAAATCTCGGAAGTTTGAAAAACTGGCCGATGCCCTGAATCTGGGAAATTACGTGATTTTCACCGGAAGCCGCGATGACGTCGGACGCCTTCTGCTGGGCGCCGATTTGATGGTGCATCCGGCCCGGAACGAGGCGGCCGGAACCGTGCTGGTGGAATCGATCGCGGCCGGTCTGCCCCTGATCTGTTCCGGACTTTGCGGATACTCGCCTTTCGTGCGGGATTCGGGCGGAAGGGTTCTGTCGGAACCGTTCTCACAAAATGAGTTCAACGACGCTCTGTCCTTTATTTTGAGTAAACCGGGGCTGCTGGAGAATATGCGCCGCGAGGTCATCCGCTATTTCGGGACCGTGGATTACTGCCATCGCGCCCAGCGGGCCGTGGACATCATGGAAGAAGCGGCCGCGGC
>CAYWZD010000598.1:0-2661 GCA_964462755.1 uncultured Victivallales bacterium
AGGATCATCAGCGTGTAGCCCCTGCCGGAAAGATAGCGGTTCATGGACACTGCGGCCGCGGCGGCGTGCTCGTTGGCGATGTCTCCGGCGGTCAGACAGATCATCGAGGTTTTTCCGGTGATCAGCGTCCGGGCGCTCCGGTTCAGGACGTAGCCGTGTTTCGAGGCGGTTTCCAGAATCATCTTCCGGGTGGCCTCCTTGACGCGGGGATCGCCGTTGAGCGCCCGTGAGATGGTCGACGCGTCAAGTCCCGTCATCGCGGCGATGTCGTGGATCGTGATGCTCATGACAGCCGGAACGTCCTGATTTCAAACGGGCGGAACGAGAGATGGAGCGAGCCGTCCGCCAGTTTGAGTTTCTCCCCGCGTGTCCATTCGAGCGGATTCGTTTCCGAGACCGCCGTCTTTTTGTCCTTGAAACGCAGGACGGCTTCCGAGCGTTCGCCCCGTGTTTCGACCAGACGCACGATCCGGGAATCGTCCTTTTCCGCGCGCTTGAGAACTTCGAGCGTGACGCCTTCCGACTCGATCCGGCAGGGCGGTTCGGCGGCTCCGGCGGCAAAGCCGTCCGCGACATACGGCGCACGGTTGAGACACGCCGCCTCTCGCATGACTTCGCTTTCCGTCAGCGATCCCGGATGCGGGAGGAAACTGTAGGTGAACTCGTGTTTTCCGAGGTCGGCGGAGAAGTCCGGATATCTCGGCGAACGGAGAAGGGTGAGCTCGAGCGAGGAATCCTTCACGCGGTAACCGTATTTGCAATCATTGAGAAGGGCCGCGCCGTAGTCGTTGCGGGAAAGATCGGCGTAGCGCTGACCGCAGACTTCGAACTTGGCCTCGTCCCAGCTGGTGTTGTCGTGCGTGGAACGCTTCACATGCGCATACTGGATATCGAATGACGCCGTGTCCGAAGTAATGTTCACGGGGAACGCGGTGCGGAGCATCATGCGATGCTCGCACCAGTCGGCATGGGTAATGAAGTCAAGTCTCCGGCTTCCCGGACGGAGGACCGCTTTCTGGCGGATCTCTGATTTTTCCGTTTTGAACACGAATTCCAGGGTCGAACAGGCCGCTCCGGAAGTTCCGGCGACGGATACGCATTCGGGGGCTCCAGCATAGTCGCGCTTGTAGTAGATTTCGATGTCCCACGCGTCGTAGGTCAGCGGACGGTCCTTATAGAGCGAGAGAACGTTTCCGGGCGCGGAAAGGACCTCGAACCCGATGATTTTGTCGTAAGCGCCGATCAGTTGTCCGTTCTTCGAGAATTCGTAACGAATCAGTTCGTTTTCCAACACGAGCTTTTTCAAAGGAGTCGTTTTGGAAACGGTCTTTTTCCCGCGCTTGATCGTGGTGAAGGAGCCTCCGGGAAGTTCTGCCAGCAGAAGAGGCTTCCCGTTTCCCTCCTGCGAAGGGAGCGGCTTTCCTTCGGCGTCGAGCACGGCATGACCGCGCCACGAGGCTGGAAGTTCGACCACGCCGCGCCACGAATGGGAAAGCGTGTTCACGAGCACGGCGGAAGCGGCGTCCTTTTTGAAAAGACCGGCCGCCGCCTTGTCCATTTCAACCGCGGCTTCCGCGAGAATGGCGGAGTGCTCGGCCTCGGTCCGCTGATAGACCAATCCGATCGACGAACCGGGGATGATATCGTGAAACTGATTCAGGAGCACCGTTTTCCAGGCATGGTCCAGCATTTTCGCCGGATACTTTCCGGAGGGCAGACATGCGGCCAGATATTCCAGCGCCGCGAGCGCCTGTTCGCATTTCCGGTTGTTGCGCTTGGTGCGCGCCTGAGTCGTCAGGGTGCCGCGGTGGAATTCCAGATACAACTCGCCATCCCAGACAGGAAGTTCCGCCCGGTGTTTTTCCAGACGGCTGAAAAAGTCGTCGGCCCGTCCGAAGGAGGATTTCGGACATCCGTCGACATCTTTCATCCGGAGTTCGCGTTCCACATATTCCTCGGAGGGCCCCCCGCCGCCGTCGCCGATTCCGATCAAGCTCATGAATTCATCCAGATACCCGTTTTCGCGGAAATTGTTCTGCGCCTTGATGCGCTGTTCGGGCGTCGCGACGGCGTTGTAGCTGTTTTCCGGCGGGAAATGCGTGATGACTTCCGTGCCGTCCACTCCGCGCCAGAGGAAGGTGTTGTGCGGAAAAGTGTTGACCTGACTCCAGGAAATTTTCTGTGTGAGGAAGGAGTCGCAGCCGCACTGTTTCATGATCTGCGGCATGGCGGCGGAATAGCCGAAGACATCGGGAATCCAGACGTTCCGGACGTCGAATCCGAACTCATCCATGAAGAAATTCTTGGCATGGAGAAACTGGCGGATCATCGATTCCCCGGAGATGATGTTGCAGTCGGCTTCGACCCACATGCCGCCTTGAATTTCCCAGCGTCCCTCCTTCACGCGCTTTTTGATCTTCGCGTAGAGTTCGGGATAATTGTCTTTCGCCATTTTGTAGAGTTCCGCCTGAGAGGCGCCGAACTTGTATTCGGGGTATTCCTCCATCAGCGCCAGCTGGCTGGAGAATGTGCGGGCCGTCTTGCGGATGCTTTCGCGCACCGGCCAGAGCCAGCCGACGTCGATATGGGCGTGTCCGATCGAAGATACTTTCAGCGCCGTCGAGGCAGCTCCCTTCGAGAAGGCTTTTTCAGCGAGAAGAG
>CAYWZD010000599.1:0-2656 GCA_964462755.1 uncultured Victivallales bacterium
GCTGATGACGATTCCATCCAGTTTGCCGATCCGCGACTGCATGAAATGAAGAATCTGGGGCATCCGGACCCGCGGCTGGCTGTCGGGATCGAGAACCAGATGGGGATTGTGGCAGAAGGCGCAGCGAAAATTGCAGTGGGCACAAAAAACAACACAAGCGATTTTTCCAGGAAAATCAACCATGGAAAAACGGATCATTCCGCGAATATTCATTTTCAGAAAACCTTAAAACTTCAAATTGTTCAGAGCATCCCAGGTGTGGTCGTCTTTTTTGGGTTCCTTTGTCTTTTTCTTTTTGCATCGGCAGCGTTCCGTGTTGAGGTCCGCGCCGCATCCGGGACAGAGTCCCTTGCAGTCGTCGGAGCATTTGAAACGTGACGGAACGGAAAGAAGGATGTCTTCCCGGACATCCTCCGTGATGTCGATGATATCCTCGGGGACTTTTTCCTTGTGGATGCAGATTTTGTCGGAGCCGATCCGGCACACAACATCCTTGAGGCAAAGGGAGCATTTCGTGGCAAGTTCCGTGAAAGCTGATCCCGTGACCAGCAGGTCTTCCCCGACCCTGGCCGCGTGAAGGCTGTAGCGAACCGGGCCGCGGATGGAAACCGGAATGCCTTCCGTGGTTTCCAGTTCCAGAAAAGCGGGGTCCTCCGTCCCGGAGACTTCCATGCCGTCCGGACCGATGTTGGCGATATTGACTTTGATCATTTCAACGGATCACTTTCCGTGGGATTTACCATATTTTCTTGCGATGGCGGCAGAGACGACCGGCGGAACGAAAGGCGAAATGTCGCCGCCGCACCGGGCGATCTCCTTGATCAGACGCGAACTGACATAGGAATATTCGGGGCTGGGCATCATGAAGAGGGTTTCGCATTTTTCATTGAGTTCGCGGTTCATCAGGGCCATCTGGAATTCATATTCGAAATCGGAAACGGCGCGGATGCCGCGGATGACGGCGCTGACGTTCAGGTCATTCACGGCGTTGACCAGCAGGCTGCTGAAGGAAACGATTTCCGTATTGGGCATGTCTTTGCAGACTTCACGGAGCAGTCCGATTCTTTCATCGAAGGTGAAAAGCGGATTTTTTTCCGAATTGACGGCGACCCCGATGATCAGGCGGTCGAAAATGCGGGCAGCCCGGTGTGCGACATCCAGATGCCCGTTGGTTACAGGATCGAAACTGCCGGGATAAAGAACTGTTCTCATAAAAATCTCCAGTTAAAAAAAGGCACTTCATTTAGAGTACCATTTCCCCGGGGATTTGTCAAGTTTTTTCGCAAAAAAAACGAAGGATACTGTAACAGAGTCAGAGGGGAGCTCATTCCTCCCGGGGCGCGGGAGAAAAAAAGACCGCCTCCCGGGGGGAAACGGTCTTTGAGAGTTCTCTGGAAGCGAAAATCAATCGAAGGCGTGGCCGGCGGAGCCGAGCACGTTGATGACTTTGTGCTTGTAGAGTTCCTTGAGGGCGTCGCGGGCCGGACCGAGATATTTCCGGGGGTCGAATTCCGCGGGCTTTTCCATGAACACTTTGCGGATTGCGGCGGTCATGGCAAGACGTCCGTCGGAGTCGATGTTGATCTTGCAGACAGCCGATTTCGCGGCTTCGCGAAGCTGGTCTTCACCGATGCCGATCGCATCTTTGAGCTTGCCGCCGTTTTCGTTGATGATCTTGACCAGATCCTGCGGAACGGAGGAGGAACCATGGAGAACGATCGGGAATCCGGGGATCTTCTGCTCGATCTCGTGAAGGATGTCCAGACGGATTTTCGGGGTGGTGCCGGGCTTGAATTTGAAAGCGCCGTGCGAGGTGCCGATGGAGATGGCCAGGGAGTCCACGCCGGAGCCCTTGAGGAAGGCTTCGACTTCTTCCGGCTGGGTGTAGGTGTGGGCTTCCGCCTTGACTTCGTCTTCAACGCCCGCGAGAACGCCGAGTTCGCCTTCGACGGTCACGTCAAAGGGATGGGCATATTCGACAACGCGTTTGGTTTCGGCGATATTGTCGGCAAAAGACTTGGAGGAACCGTCGATCATGACGGAGGAGAAGCCGTATTCGATACAGCTTTTGCAGGTTTCGAAAGAATCGCCGTGGTCGAGGTGGAGGGCGATCGGAATGAGTTTTCCGCCGCCGATTTCACGGGCGTATTCGACCGCGCCCTGAGCGAGGTAACGCAGAAGGGTCTGGTTGGCATACTGACGTGCACCCTTGGAAACCTGAAGAATCACGGGGGATTCGGTTTCGGAGCACGCCTGAATGATGGCCTGGAGCTGTTCCATGTTGTTGAAGTTGAAAGCCGGGATGGCGTAGTGGCCCGCCATGGCTTTTTTGAACATCTCGCGAGTGTTCACGAGACCGAGGTCTTTGTAGCAAACCGCCATTTTCATGATCCTTTCACTTGGATGGGTTCCGGTTGAACGCTTTCAAGCTGGTAATATGCACCCGAACCGTTGAAAAATCAAATTATAAAGTATTTTTTTACTCAATATTCGATGGCGTTTCCGGGAGAAAGGACCGAGGAAGGTCCGGCGGAAAAAAACATGGACGAGAAGACGTTCTGTCTTCTCCGTCCATGCGGAGGTCCGTATTTCGGAAACGGGTTACAGGTCTTCCTCGACCTTGTTCTGCGCCTGGAACTTGGCGATGATCTCGTTT
>CAYWZD010000600.1:0-2644 GCA_964462755.1 uncultured Victivallales bacterium
GGGTTGTCAAAGTTTTCAAAAACGGCAAGGTGGTGGACGACGCCCTTTTCGCCTCACGTCCGCCGGAACCGGATTTTTCCGCTTTCCGGAATTCCGTCCGGCGCGCGCCCGTTTCCGCCGCGGATTTCAAGGTGTTTTCCAAGAGCGCTTCGACTTCGGTCATCGGAGTCACGGAAGGCACTCTCATCACACAGAAACTTGAGATGGAACTGCCTTTCAACGGCAGGGAAAAACGCATTCTTCCGGAACAGGACGTCGCCAAGGTCGCCGTGCTGGAACGTTATGGGAAGAACGGCAATATTTCACATGGTTTTGTCCATGGGTTCGGAATGAAGGCGGGCGCCATTGCCTCCAGCGTCGGACACGACAGCCACAATCTCTGTGTGGTCGGAGTTTCCGACGAGGATATGGCGCAGGCCGTGAATTCCCTGATCGAATCCCAGGGAGGTTTCGCGGTTGTCGTGAACGGCGAACTGCTGGAACGGCTGCCTCTCCCGATCGGCGGATTGCTTTCCGATCTCTCTTATGAGGAAATTCTGATCCATCTGAAAAAACTGCATGAAGCGGCCCTGAAAACAGGTTGCTCGCTGCACGATCCTTTCCTTCAGCTGGCATTTCTGCCGCTGCCGGTGATCCCGTTCCTTCGCCTGACCGACCGGGGGCTCGTGGATGTGATCAAGTTCGATTTCATCCCTTGCTGACAGCAGGGGGAAAATCCCCAGCGCCTCCGAGAAAATGCTTGTGCATTTTCCGTCTTTAAGAGAAGGTTCATGCAGTAATTCCAGCGAGGAGCCCGAAATCCCCGCCCGGAGGGAGCGGTTCCGCCGCCGCAAATACAAAGAGCATGAGGGCCCCTTGAACTCGAACTCTCCGGTTGGGAAGGGTTCCCTGCCCCTCGGCAAATGTGATTTTTTTAGATTTTCATGAGAAACGGACTTGCCATTTTCATTTTTCGCGTTACATTAAAAGACATTGTTTTTTGAACAAAACTTTTATCTAGGAAAATCTGTTCATGGGAAACCTGAGAAAAAAACGTCGTACGAAGATCGCGCAGCACAAACGCAAAAAAATGCGTAAGGCCATGCGCCACAAGACCAAGTAAGGCGCTCCGCTTTTCGCGGATCCATGGTATTCCTGATTCCGGGGCTCTTCAACTGAATTTTCCTGGAAACAGGAATATCTTGTCTTTAAATGGAAAGGCCGAAGCGTCACGGTTTTTCCCCGGCAGTCCGCCAGATTCGTTTCCGCTTCTCGTTCGTCGAAACAGGAAGATCACTAACGGGGTTGTTCTTTTCCGATGAAAACACCGATACGCCGCATTTGCGAGACTCGCCCGGGGACATTGTTTCCGGAATCGGTCCGCACGGTTGCGCTGGCGGCTCCCGCCGGACCGGTCGATCCGGATGACTTCTATAATGCGACGGCTTTTCTGCAATCCATGCGTCTGGACGTTCTCTCACCGAAATCCTTCTCCGCAAGGAAAGGGGCTTCCTATCTTTCCGGACCCGCCGGAGAAAGGGCCGTGGACATGAATTCGTTCATCCGGAATCCCTCCGTGGATTTGATTCTTTGTTTGCGCGGCGGTTTCGGCTCGGTCCATCTGCTGGATAAAATCGACTGGGAATCTCTTCGCGCACGCCGGCTTCCTGTGGCGGGATACAGCGACATCACGGCTCTGCACATGGCCATGCTGGCCCAAAAAGCGGGCGTCCCCGTGACGACCCGCATGGCCGTCACGCTGGAAAAAGACTTGCGGAACCCTTTCACGGCCCGTTCTCTTCGACGTGTCTTTTCGCTGACATTTGCAAAGAACAGAAAACATTGCCCGTTCCGTACGGTTGCGCGGTTGAATGCAGTCGTCCCCGAAAAGGAACCGGTTGCCGCTCCGGTCGTCTGCGCCAACCTGACGGTTCTGGCCTCTCTCTGCGGAACCCCTTATCTGCCGTCCATGAAAAACCGGATATTGATTCTGGAAGACATCGCCGAACCGGTCCGTAAACTGGATCGTGCCTTGACGCAGCTCCGCTTGAATGGAGTCTTCCGGGGGTGCGCCGCCGTGATTTTCGCCAATTTCAGGAAGTGCACTCCTTCAGAAGAGATTCAGCCGCTTGCCGGACGTCTGGCGGAAGAGAACTCCATTCCGGTTTATTCCGGACTTGCCTTCGGGCATTGCGCCCGTTCCCTTTCCTTTCTGTGCGGGGAAGACGCTCTTCTTTCCGGCGGCGTCCTGAAAGTCCGTTTTCCGGAATGCTGACCGGCATAGGCAGAGATAATTTGCACATTCCTTCAAAAAAAATAAAAAGTTTTTTTAAATGTGAAACTTTTTCATCCCATGCTTGTCATTCTAAAGATAGGCCTTTTATCGAGGTGTAATTTTCAGGGAAAGGGGAGTTTCTATGAGAAAGTGGATTGCAGCTTTATTCGCAGTGACCGTTCTGGCAAGTGTGGCATCCGCTGATGACCAGTGGATGACGGATTTCGCCGCGGCGAAACAGTTGGCAAAAAAGACCAACAAAGTCATGTTTGTGGACTTTACCGGTTCGGATTGGTGCATTTGGTGTATCCGTCTGAAAAAAGAAGTCCTGACCCAGAAACCTTTTCTGGATTATGCGAAAAACAATCTGATCCTGGTTGAGGTTGATTT
>CAYWZD010000601.1:0-2639 GCA_964462755.1 uncultured Victivallales bacterium
CGGCGGCGTCGGGACGTCCCGGGAAAGTCAGCGCCCAGATTTCCGAGCGGATCGTTGCTCCCATCCCGTCGACGAAAAAGTTGTCCTTCCAGCCGCTGGCGGGGGAGAGGATTCCCCGGCGGAGGTTTCGTTGCGCCATGCTGTATTCATCACAGCCGTGCGGAATGTGTTCCAGCCAGATTTCGGACATGGCTTTTTCGTCCAGTCCGAGCCCGTATTTTTTGAGTCCGTAGAGCCAGATCAACTGCATTTCAAGGTCATCGTTGGGGACGTCCTTGACGTGGATGCTCTTTTCCGTGAGGTTCGGGATATAGGGAACGCCTTCGAAGGGCATTCCGGCGATGCCGCCGAGACATTTTCCAAGCCAGCATCCGCGCACTTTGTCTTCGTAGAATTTTTTGTTCATTTGTTTTATTTTTCTTCCGGTTTCAGTTCATTTCTGATAAGTCATCAGGCCCGCGAGAGCGTTCCAGCTCATGAATCCGGGCGAAGAGATGCCGCGTCCGGTTTCGGGAGAGTAATATTCGTGAAAGCATCCGTTTTTATTCAGGTCGTCCGAAAGGAGGGAGAGAATGGACTCTGCGACGCGCCCTGCCAGTTCCTCATGTCCATGATTCTTCAGCATATCCCATGTGATGTAGTTGGCGATGAGCCAGACCGGACCGAGCCAGTTGCTTGGATTTCCCCGGTCCACCTCGGGGGCGTACATCGGTTCGTCGAAAGAAAGGGAACGTACCCCGTAGCGGCTCAGAAGACGGCCTTCGAGCAGATTCTCGCGCACGAAGGCATCGATCTGTTCCTGCGTTCCGATCCTGGCCCAGAGCGGAAGGACGCAGTTCCATGAAAGAATTTTCAGTTTCAGCACATGCCAGAAGGCGTCAAGCTTGAAATTGAGAGCGCCCCAGCAGCGGTGCTTCGCAATGTTCGCGCGACATTGCACATCCACGGAGAAGAACGATTTTTCGCGTTCGTCCCAGCAGTATTTGCGGATGGCGTCCGCAAGTTTTCCGGCTTTTTCCCGGTATTCCGCCGCGTAGTCAGGGCGCCCGACGAAATCGGAGAGTTCCGCTCCGGCCAGCAGATCCTTGTAAAGAAATACGTTCAGGAACAGGCTGGCGCAGGATTTTTCGGGACGACCCCAGGCGGCGGGATCGTCGTCGACTCCGATGCCCCAGTCCTTTGCCCAGAAAACCAGTCCTGTCGGCGCGTGCGTATAACGTTTCTCATAGCACTGATGGAATGCGCGGAGATGGTAGATCCGTTCCGCCATGTCCTCTGTCTTCAGCAAGTTCTGTTTCAGGAGAAGAAGCCCCAGCTGTGCGATGAAGGGCTTTGCCATGTTATTGTCCGGCGATTTCAGGCAGTCGAAAGGGTCCTCGTCGCCCGGCTCGATCAGGATCGGCAGTGCGCCGTCCGGTCCCTGATGGTCCAGAAAGTTGAAGAAGGTTCCGCGGGCGTAAGGAGCTGTTTTTTCGATCAGGTCCGGACGGTTCAGGCGTTCCGCGAGGTTGAAGATTGCAAAAAGGGTCCAGTAGGAATCCCAGTCCCAGAGGGTGCGTGCGTAGACGCCGCCGGGGGAAATGTAGGGATGCTTCAGGAGCCCGGAGGGTTCCTTGAGGGTGTCGGGCACGGTTTTGAGGATATATTCCGCGAGGGAGTCCGTAAGGTTCATTTCTTTGTTTCCTCTCTGTCGATTCCGCGGGCGATGGTGGGCCGGGGGATGATATAAATGTCTTTTACGCCGAGCGAACGCGGGAGTTCGCCGTCTTCGTTCGGATTGTCTCCGATTACGCCAATTTCCGGAATTTCAGCTGGAATCTGGGCGAATGCGCGCTTCCAGACCTCCGGAACGCATTTGCATCCGCGCAGGAGGTTCGTGCCGAAAATGCGGCGGAAATATGGGGAGGAGAAGTCATCCTTCGCCAGACCCGCCGCCTGGAGCTTGAAAATGCAGCCCATATAGGGATTGTTGCTCATGACGAACAGCTGTTTCCCTTGTCCGGCCAGTTTTTTGATCAGCCGGACGGTGTCATGATACACAATCAGATTGTCATGGTGCCACTGCCGCAGACGCCGGAAAGTTTCTCCGGCCGGGAGTTCGAATTCGGCAATGAATTCCGTATAATCCCAGAAGACGACCCGCTCCTTCATGTCGAATATGGCTTTTTCAGCCTCGGTTCTGTCCCAGCCCTTTTCCACCATCAGATCGCGGATGATGGGAAGGAGAAAGTTGCCGTGCAGGAGTTTGTCCGGCTCACAGGCGCCCGGACGATAGTCCGTCAGGGTGCCGTCGATGTCCACCAGATAATATTCAGACAGAAATTCCATAAGGATCTCCCTTGTGTGGAATCAATGTTTTTTGGCGGCTTTTTCTTCCGCCAGGAATTCGAGGGTCCGCCAGAAACAGATGGCATGGCGGAAGCCTTCCTCCGGTTCGCAATCCGGCCATGCTCCGGATTCGAAGTTCACCGTGTTTGCGTATCCGATGGCGTCGAGGGCCTGAATGACGTCGATCCATGGGATGGTGCCGAATCCGGGCGGAAGATGTTCGTCGATGCCGGTCGGTTTGACCCATTTCTTATCGGTGAGGGCGTCCAGACGGGCTCCCCGGTTGTCGTGGAAGTGAGTTGTGAAGAGTT
>CAYWZD010000602.1:0-2631 GCA_964462755.1 uncultured Victivallales bacterium
CAGGCTCCGCCGCAGAAATCCGGCAGTCCCTTGGAGCGCATCAGGTCGGGGAGTCCATCCGTATCGCGGATGTAGGCGGTGGGACAATCCACATATTTCAGCGCTTCGAACCAGTTGAATGCGCCGTGGAGATCGGTGATGAGCTGTCCGGAAAAACCGAGTTTTGCGCCGGGCGCCGCTTGATAGAGCTCCTGTTTGACGCGGGCGAGGGCATCCGAAACCGCGTTCATCATATAAAGACGGTGTTCATACCATGGAATCGGTTTTCCTGATTCATGTGCCTCTTTCAGTGTCAGCGGCATGACGTTTTCCCAATCCAGGAAGGAGGTTTTCCATATCCGGTTGAGATGTTCCAATGAACCGTATTTTTCCCGCATGGCTTTCCGGAATCCGGCAAGGCACCATGGCGACTGGCAGAAATCATGCGCACTGCCGTAATGTCCGAGCGAATTTTCATCGCCGGAGTAATATCTTGCCGGAAAATAGCGTTCCGACATGGCGACCGTCTTTTCAACATCCCGTTTGATTTTTTCGCCATATTCCGGGTTCCGCAAACACGGATCGCGCCGGATCGACTTCAACTGGTTTCCCCAGACGCTGATCCGGTGCATGCTCATCGGGGCGAAACGCATTCCCGCCGACATCATGCTTTCCGCCATACGTTTCTGTTCGCTTTCCGTGGCGATCGCCATGGTGTAACCGGTTCCGACCAGAAACCCGAGTTGTGAAAGCTCCTTGTCGATTTTTCCGCTGATCCAGTTGTCCTCACCTCCGGTCCACAAAACCGGCTGGAGACGGGGGAGCGGAAGCGGTTCGAGCGTGACCGTTTTCGTTTTTTCACTGATTTTCGCGCCGTTGGCCGTAAGGACCGCTTCCAGATGAACCAGCGGAATGGAGGATTTGAACTCGTTTTTCATCGAGAAAACAATTTCACCGGATGCGTTTTCCCATGTCCGGCGACTCATGACGCGGCCCTGAAAATCACGGAGCTTCAGCGTCAGCGTCCCTTTGCCGGCAACGCGGATTTTTCCTTGGACCGCTTCTCCCGCGCGGTGAGCGTATTTTTCCGTTTCCAGCGATTCGATGCGGTTCGGGGTCTTATGGCGGACCGCGACGGTAAGCCAGTCCGCGGTCTCCCGTCTGTCATCGAGAAGAAGATTGTAGAAATACAGGCCGTCCGGCGGATTTTTTCCGGGGAAGGGAATGGAAAGAGTGTTCTTTCCGGGCTGGAGAGTGATTTCTTTTGCGAAGGAATCCGTTTTTTCCGGACCGTCCCTCGTGATCCTCAGAAGGAAATCTTTTTCAGGGGAATGGTTGTCGATATTCAATTCGATCCGGTCGGCTCTCACCGCGGCGGATTCAATCGCCGCGCCGGATTGTGAACCGGACAGATAACGAAAAAGCTTTCCGTAAAAGGAGAAATAGTATTCCCAGTATTTCAGGGAAGGGGAGACTTCCGTTTCAATTCTCGGCGTTACCGCGTGAGACCCCTGCGTCCAGAGCAGATCCTGTTTGTACATTTTGAACGGGACGTGAATGACGCGTCCTTTTCCGCAGGGATACTCGCGGACCGCGGGCGTTCCGACGGGCAGTTCCTTCCATGGAATTCCCGCAGCGACCCATCCCGGAATCTCTTTTCCTCCGGAAGCCGGAATCAATGCAGGAAATTCATTCCGGGCGGAAATATAGACCGCCGTTGCGCCGTCCTTCACCTGCCCCACGATTTCATCACAGAGCTTTTTCGGCAGACTCTTCTGAAGCGTGCCGGAAAACAGAATGACATCCGGTTTCGACTTCAGGGCTTCTTCCATGGCCATGGATGAGTCCGGTGCGCGCCATGCGTAATAAGGAGAACTGTCTCCATTGGAAAAGACATGCGGATGCGCGACTTCAACCGCCTTCAGGTTCTGCTTGACGCGCCGGTTGAGTTCCGCAAGTTCCTGAACAGACGGGACGTTTACGATCGCCAGTATATTCAGCGGCTTTGCCGTCTGTTTGAGTTCGATTGACGGGCTTTCGGCAAAATCCGTGTAAAGGGGCGCTTCTCCCGCGTTGACTTTGAATCGGGTGGTCTTTGCGGTCTTCGGCAGCGGACGGTAGGTTTCATATTGGAAAGTGTTCGCGGAGACCGGTTCGACCGTCATGTCGAAACGATAGACGTAGTCCTGAAGAGGGTCCGCCATTTCGGGATGGTTGACCGCGAACTTTTTCCCTTCAGCAAAAGGCTTGAGGTGGAACGGGAGGGTGAACCATTCCAGGGTTGGAAGCTCTCCGGCTCCTGCCGGCGCATAGCTGTAAAAATAATCGAGAAACTCGAAAGGAACAACGACAGCCGCTCCCGTCGCGCCGGTCAGAACTGCGGCGAAATCCTGCTTCGGGTGATAGATGAAATGATTGGGCTGGAGTTTGGGGTCGCGGGTATGCGTGATGTGATTTTTCCGGCTCGGGGCCTGGGGATCGTTATAACTTCCTTCGGGAAGGTAAATCTCGTGCGGGGCTTTCGGGTCCGGAGAAATCACACTGCAGCTCCAGAACCGGCCGGCGAAGTCCTGTTCGGACGGATTGGTCAGCGCATAGGAAACGGACAGTTTCGGTTCGTTTCCTTTCAGCGTGATCTGTTTCTCGATCGTG
>CAYWZD010000603.1:0-2629 GCA_964462755.1 uncultured Victivallales bacterium
CGGAATTTGCCGGAAAAGTCGCTCAAGCCGTTCAGGAAGGAACCGACGAAGGAACGTTCACCATACCGGTCCGTCTTGTTGAACGCGATTCGGTCAGAAAGATGAATCAGAATAATAAGGCGGAAATATCTATTTTTCAGGAGGATAAAAAATGAATACCAACATGGATTCCATCGGAAAGGACGGCAGTAAAATGATTTTCAGACAGAGAACGGGATTCACGCTCATCGAGCTTCTCGTCGTGATTGCGATCATCGCGATTCTGGCCGGGATGCTGCTCCCGGCGCTGAATCAGGCAAAAGAGAAGGCGCGGTCCATCAACTGTGAAGCCAACCTCAAGCAGCTTTCCCTGGCAACCTTCTCCTATCTGAGCGACTACAAGGAAACCTTTCCGAAGCTGCGTTACACCAGTTCCGGAACTTCGCTCATCGGATTCTCCGAAATAGTCAAGTATCTGAAGATCACGAACCTGAGGAACAGCGCGGTCCACTGTCCTTCGGAAGACTTCGAAGTCCTCAAGAAACGCTACAGTTACATTACCAGCACATGGGGCACTCTTTTCTATACCTCGTATTCCGCGTCCGACTTTCTGATCGTGCCGGAAAATGAAACCTGCATCAAATTAAGCCAGGTGAAAGCACCTTCCAAGACAATCCTGATGGCGGACTCGACCAATCCATTTTTCAACGAATGGGGACAGTATTTCGTCGTCCGGCATCTGAAGGGCTTCAACACCAACTGGATGGACGGACACGTGGAATTCGCTCAGACCCCCTACCCGACCGGCACCAGCATCTATACACTGAGCGGAAATCTGAAGTATTTCTACCAGACGAACTGGACGCTTCCGCCCTGGGGAAATACCCATCCCTGAGGAAAAATAACGAAAATGGAGAGTTGCATGAAGAAGATTCTGCTGTCCGCTTTGAGCGCGGTAATCGCGCTGTCCGCGGCGGAGCCCCTGCCCCAGGAGAAGAAACCCGCGATTGTTCGTCTTGATCTGAGCCCTTTTGGACTCGAAAAGATGAAAAACGGAAACCGTCTGTGGCGAGTTCCCTCGGACAAAGAGAACAGCCGGATTGTTTTCGATCTTGACAAGCTGGGGATGATTCCCAATGACTTCGATGAAATCCGCGTAATCTTCTGCAACCGCAAAGGCGTCGCCGGACTGGCCGCACGTCTCACCAATTATCCCGCGACAGACCAGCTCCGCAACTGGTATTCCAAGACGGCCCTCCCGGAAAACAAATTCGTCGACCAGCGTTTCGATCTGCGCATGGACGATGACGGCTGGTGGTTCGGAAATCCGGTCATGGACGGGCATAAGCTCGAACTGACGCTGCTCAAGAAATACAAACGGGTCCCCGGTGAACCGCCCGACCGCGAAGTCGAACTCGCCGCCGTCGAGTTCATCCGCCGGAAGGCCGACCTGACCTTCGACGAAGCGGCGGCAATCCTGCATTCAGACAAGGACTCCATCTCATGGAAATACAACCTCGAAGTGCTCAACCGCGAAGCCGCCCCTCAGAAGGTGGAACTGCTCCTCGACACGGAGGGACTGAAGCATTTCAAGGCGGACTGGACGAAAAAAACGCTGTCGCTCGGCCCGCGCGAAAAAGTGACCGTCCCGCTGACTCTTTCCATTCCCCGCGCGGAAGCGGTTAAACTGCCGTCGCTCTACAGCGAACGGGTCCTGCCGAAACTGGTTTTCAAGGATGTTCCTTCCATATTCCCCCTGATCGGCTACCGTCCCCGTTATGTCTGGGCCACCCTCCCCGCGGAGAAGGTCCGTTATTCCCTCGCCGTGCCGGATTCGGAGAAAGGAAAAAAGGCCCTGATCGCCAAGGCGGAAAAGGCGGTCGCCAAACCGTTCGCCGTCCCGCCGCAGGTTCATCCGGACTACTGCGCGATTTTCAAACCGCTGGAAATGGAAGCCCTTTCCTTCTATCGTATCCGCGACCGCAAGACCGGAGAGGACATCAGCCAAAAAACCGGCGTCACCTCTTCCTACATCTATCATCATAACGAACAGACCTTCCGCAACCTGAAACTCATGGCGCAGTCATACAAACTGACAGGAAATCCCGCTTATGCGGAAAAAATCCGGGACATTCTTCTGGAATACGCCTACTGGTTCCAGTATCTTCCCCCGCGCGGCCCCTCCTCCACCGGCGGCGGATCGCGGCTGACCTCCACGACGCTGGACCTCTGCTACTTCTTCACGGATGGCGTGGAGGCTTATGTCACGGTCAGGGACACCCCCGTCTTCGGCAAGGCGGACCGGGAAAAAATCGAGGCCGCCTTCTTTGCTCCCCTGATGAAAAACCTGTATTCGCATAACATCGAATTCACCAACATGCAGCTCCATCATATTTCGAACTACGGCTCCTCCGCCATCCTTCTGAACCGTTACTGGAACCTGCTCGGGGACGCCCTGTACGGCGACCACGGATTCTATGCTTTCGTTCAGGACGGTTTCACCGCGGACGGCATTGCTCTGGAAGGCGGCGGCTATCATCCCTTCGGACTCATCCCGCTGCTGGACTTCACCGCCAAAATCCGCGCCTGCGGAATCGAGCTGGTCAACGATCCGTTCAAACGGATTTTCGACCACGGCATCCTCTGCACT
>CAYWZD010000604.1:0-2625 GCA_964462755.1 uncultured Victivallales bacterium
CCCCCGAGACGCGCCGGACCACAGACCCGTCAGAAAATGAAATCATCAATACCGGTAGTGCGACGCCTTGAAGGGTCCATCCACTGGAACATTGATGTAATCCGCCTGTTTCTTCGAAAGTTTGGTCAGATGAGCGCCCAGTTTACCGAGATGAAGGCGCGCGACTTCCTCGTCCAGTTCCTTGGGAAGAGTGTACACGGCGACCTTCAGTTTTTCCGTCGCGATCTTGATCTGGGCGAGAACCTGATTGGCAAAGGAACAGCTCATCACGAAACTGGGATGTCCCGTGGCACAGCCGAGGTTGACCAGCCGCCCTTCGGCGAGAAGGTAAATGCTGTGTCCGTCCTTGAAGGTGTATTTCCGGACGGGGCATTCACTGCCCTTGATCTCCGTAACCTTGATTCCCTTGACATTCTTCAGTTCGGCCACCTTGATTTCGTTGTCGAAATGGCCGATGTTGCAGACGATGGCCTGATCTTTCATCTTCGCCATGTGGGCGGCGGTGATGATGTCGCAGTTGCCGGTGGCCGTCACGAAAACGTCGGCGAGGGCGAGGGCTTCCTCAACTGTAACGACCTGGAACCCGGCCATGCACGCCTGAAGGGCGCAGATGGGGTCGATTTCCGTAACCAGCACGCGGGCGCGTTCATTCTTGAGCGCTTCGGCGCAGCCCTTGCCGACATCGCCGTACCCGCAGACGCATGCCACCTTGCCGGAGAGCATCACGTCGAGAGCGCGCTTGATGCCGTCGGTCAGGGAGTGGCGGCAGCCGTAGATATTGTCGAACTTGGACTTGGTGACGGAGTCGTTGACGTTGACGGCGGGGAAGAGGAGTTCGCCCTTTTCTTCGAGCTGGAGCAGGCGGTGGACGCCCGTGGTGGTTTCTTCCGAAACGCCGCGCAGCTTGGCCGCGACCTTTTTCCAGTGTCCGGGTTTTTCCTTGAGGACCTTCTTGAGGAGCTTCAGGATGATTTCCTCCTCTTCGCTTCCGGGCTTGCGGTTCAGGAACTTCGGATCTTTTTCCGCCTTCACTCCCCAATGGATGAGGAGGGTGGCGTCGCCGCCGTCGTCGACGATCTGGTCGGGGCCGGAGCCGTCGGGCCAGGTCATGGCGCGGAGGGTGCAATCCCAGTATTCTTCGAGCGTCTCGCCCTTCCACGCGAAAACGGGGATTCCGCGTTTGGCGATGGCCGCGGCGGCATGGTCCTGCGTGGAGAAGATGTTGCAGGAGGCCCAGCGGACATCCGCGCCGAGCTCAACGAGGGTTTCGATCAGGACGGCGGTCTGGACCGTCATGTGGAGACTGCCCATGATCTTGACGCCTTTGAGGGGCTTCTTTTTGCCGTATTTCTCACGGGCGGCCATGAGGCCGGGCATTTCCTGTTCGGCGATATCCAGTTCCTTGCGTCCGAAGTCCGCCAGTTTTATATCCTTGACTTTGAAGTCTGGAATCTTTTCTTTGCCCTTGGCCATGTTCACTGTCCTTTTATTTTTTTGAGTTCGGAAAGAATGCTGTTCCAGCGTCCGGAAGGGATTTCAGCCCCGAGGACCTGAACGATTTCGGCCCCGAGAACGGAGCCCATCCGGCCGGCTTTTTCGATGCCGAGCCCGGAAAGATAGCCGAAAAGGAAACCGGCCTGCCAGAGATCGCCCGCGCCGGTGGTGTCGATCGCCTGAACCAGCCTCGGAGAGATGCGGAAAGAACCGGTTTCATCGGTTACGAACGCGCCGTTTCTGCCGAGCTTGACGGCAACGACCCTGCAGAAGGGAGTCAGTTCTCCGGTCGCGGATTCGGGGGAAAATGTTTCCTGTCCGCAGAATTCGCGGGCTTCGTCCTCGTTGGCGAAAAGGATGTCCACACAGCCGTCCGAAAGAATTTCCTGAAGATCGGACCGGAAGAGCCGGACGACCTCGAAGGAAGCGAGGTCGAAACTGACGGTGCAATGATGTTTTTTCGCCAATTTCAGGGCTTTTTTCAGGGTATCCATCAGGAAACACATGTAGCCTTCCGCGTGGAAGTGAGCGATGCCTTCGAAATCCGCGTCGGAGATGTCCGCCGGGGAAAGCGTGGCGGAAGCGCCGAGATTGGTGCGCATGGTGCGTTCGGAATCCGGAGTGACCATGCTCAGACAGGTGGCGGTGGGTTCCGTTGGGTTGACCCGGAAACGGGAGGTGTCCCCGCCCATTTTCGCGTATGTTTCGCGGAAATAGGCTCCGTCGGCATCGTTTCCGAGCTTGCCCAGAAATGCGGTATTGCAGCCGAGCGAGGTGAGGGCCGAAATGGTGTTGAAGGCGGAACCGCCGATCGCTTTTTTAAAGTCGGCGCCGACGGCGGAGGCGATCAGCCTGCGCTGGGATGCGGCGTCCAGCATCCTCATTCCGCCTTTTTCCCCTTCCACATTCCGGGCAAGGAAAGCGTCATCGACCGGCAGAAGCAGGTCGAGAATCGGGCTTCCAAAACCAAGAATTCTGGATGTTTCCAAAGACATTTCGAATAACTGCTCCGTTATTTTCTTCCGGTTTTTTTCTTCTTTTCTTCCTGAGGAGAAGAAAGGGCTTTGGAAACTTTTTTGGCGGCTTTTACGGGAGCCTTGTCGATTTTTTCGTCACACTTGCTCTTGCAGT
>CAYWZD010000605.1:0-2618 GCA_964462755.1 uncultured Victivallales bacterium
CGCCATGATGCACACCTTCTACGACAAGTTCGAAAAATGGCTTCAGGAAGCCAAAGCGCAGGGCGCCCCCGCCGCCTCCAAAGTCAATGCGCTTCTCGATCTGATGGATCATTTCGAGGACTGGAATCCGCCCGAAAAAGGCGAAAAACGAGTCTATGACGATAAGAAGTTCTACAACTCGATCTGTCGGAACTTCACCGACGGCAAAGCGCTGTCCGCCCCCCAGTGGGAAGCCCTGCTCCGTCTTGCGGTGAAGTACCGCGACAAAATCGTCGGCCTTCCGGAATGTGCGGTGAAAAACGGGTTCGAAAACGAATTCCGCTCCACGGTCGAGGAACTGGACCAGCGCAATGCCCGCGCCGAGGAACGCCGCCAGAAACAGGAAGAAGCCGCCGCCTCGGCGCCCGCCCAGGACAACATCACCGAGGTCTTCACCGCAATGAAGGCGATCGCCTGGAAGGAACCGGAAAAGGGTTCCCGCCGTTTCTTCGACGACAAGAAATTCTTTGAATCCCTCCGCAGACAAAGCGAACAGGGACGTCCCCTGAGCGAAAAGCAGCTGGCCGCCCTCGGCAAACTGGCTGAACGCTACAAGGAACAGCTTCCGACCTTCGATCACATCGTTTCCGCGCTGAATCTTCCGGCCGCCGATCCCGCGAAGGAAGCCGCATCCTCCGCCTCCATGACGGAAGCGGATGAACTTCTCCGGAAAATGAAAAACATCTCCACATGGGAGGAACCCAAAAAAGTCAGAGGCCGCGTCTATGACGACAAGGTCTTCTTCGAATCGCTGGCAAAACAGCGCGAAGCCGGAAAAGTTCTCAGCGACAAGCAGCTGGCCGCCCTGAAGAAGACCGCCGCCAAGTATTCCATCTCATAACGCAATCAACCAACCGTCAGGGGGAACGCCATGGAAAGGCTCCAACGAATTTGTGCGGTCGAACCGAGAGAAAACGGTTCCGCTCTTCTTTACATCCGCACAAAACAGGGCGCCGTGGAGCACCGGGAAATCTCCTTCCGGCCTTTCCTCCTGACCGCGTTCAACGCATTTCCGCCCGACCTCCCCGGAGTCCGCGCGGAAGCCCTCAGCGGCGACGGCGACCTCCGCTGGCTCGTCTCCTTCCCCGACATGAATGCCTATGAACAAGGCGTGGACCTCCTGAAGAAAAGCACCGGGTTCGCCGCCGGACAGCCCAACGCGCCCTACCGTCTTTTTTCCGACCTCACCCAGCAGGTCCTCATCCAGAATGAGTTGAGACTCTTCGAAGGCATGACTTTCCCGGAAATCCGGCGGATGCAATTCGACATCGAAACGCTCTGCACGCCCAGCTACGAATTTCCCAATCCGAAACGCGCGGACGATTCGATCATCATCATTTCCCTTTCCGACAGCACCGGCTGGGAAAAAGTCCTCAGTTTGGAAGAATATTCTACGGAAAAGGCTCTGCTGGAAGCCTTCGTCGCCGCCGTCGCGGAACGCGATCCGGATGTTCTGGAAGGACACAACATCTTCCGTTTCGACCTGCCGTATCTGGAGGAGCGCGCCAAACGTCACCGGGTCCTGCTCAAACTCGGACGGAACGGCGCGACGCCGTCGCGGCGGAACTCCCGATTCAATATCGCGGAACGGACCGTGACCTACACCCGTTACGACCTCTACGGCAGGTATGTTTCGGACACCTATTTTCTGCTTCTTTTCTATGACGCGGTTCACCGGAATCTGGACAGCTACAACCTCAAATACGCAGCAAAGCATTTCGGCGTCGCCGCGCCCGAACGCACCTATATTGAAGGATCGAAAATCACGGAAGCATGGACAAAGGACCGCGCCAATCTGCTCCGCTATGCGCTGGACGATGTCCGTGAAACCCGTTCCCTTTCTTCGATCCTCTCCCCGAGCTGGTTCTATCAGACGCAACTCCTGCCGCTCGGATACCAGAACTCGATCGTCCGCGGCAACGCGACCAAGATCGACGCCCTGTTCGCCGCCGAATACCTCAAGGCGCGCCACGCCCTGCCCACGCCCGAACGCGGACGTCCCTTCTCCGGCGCCCTCACCCGCGCCTTCGACGCCGGCGTCTTCGACCGCATCGACCATTGCGACGTCCGGTCCCTGTATCCGTCCATCATTCTTTCCGAAGGCTGGGTCCCGGCGCGCGATTCCCTCAAAATCTTCCCGGAATTGCTCGCCAAGCTCCGTTCCTTCCGTCTGGAAGCCAAGGACTCCGCCAAAAATGCCTTCACGCAGGAAAAGAAGGACTACTACAACGCCCTTCAGTCGGCCTTCAAGATTCTGATCAACTCCTTCTACGGATACCTCGGGTTCGAACAGGGGTTCCTCAATGACTACGAAATGGCGGAGAACGTCACCGCCAAGGGACGTGAAATTCTCACGCTGATGCTGGACACCCTCGAGAAGATGCCTGCAAAGATCATCGAAATGGATACAGACGGCATCTACTTCCAGCTCTCGGAAGGCAAGACGCTTCAGGAGGTCGGGGAACGGCTCGAAAAAGTCCTGCCGCATGGAATTGAAGTGGAGTTCGACGAATCGTTCCAGGCCATGTTCTGCTACAAAAGCAAGAACTATGCCCTGCTCTCCGCCAACGGCGAAATCT
>CAYWZD010000606.1:0-2607 GCA_964462755.1 uncultured Victivallales bacterium
AGGGCATCGGTCGTCTGATCCGCAGCAAGACGGACACCGGAATCATTGTGGTGCTCGACCCCCGCGTCGTCACCAAATATTACGGCAGGATTTTTCTGAATTCCATTCCGCGCTGTCCCGTGGAATACTTCTGAGTTCTGTTCCATCATCCCGGAAAAACCTACAGAAAACCGACTCGCGTCATCAGAAACAAAGGGAAGTCCGTACACAGAAAAGGCAGGCCGTCAGACCTGCCGGAAAAAGTATGATATACGGGAGGGGAACCCCGCCCTGAAATCAATTACTTGTTGAGAATCGCGAAAATTTTCTTCTTGTCGGGAGCGGCTTCCAGAATCTCCGTCATGACGTCTTTGTCTTTCAGCTTCACGGAGATGCTTCCGAGAATCTTCAGATAGGCTTCCTGATCTTTCTCGTCCGCCGCCAGAAAAACGATCAGGCGGACAGGGTCATTGTCCAGCGTGCGATAGTCTGCGATCGGGTTCTGGCAGAGGCCGACAATCACCAGGGGAGACGGAAATCCGGCGACACGGATATGAGGAAGCGCCAGACCGTTGCCGATCCCGGTGGTCATCATTTTTTCACGTTTCCAGATCGCCTCGCGGAGCTGGGCGTCGTCCAATGTGCAGCGGGTAGTGGCATAAGATATGATTTCTTCCAGAGCGGTTTTCTTGGTTTCGCCGTCCAGAATGAGGATTGATTCGGGCTGCAGATACTTTACAAATTCAGGTTTCATCGTGTTTATTGACTCCTTCTAATAAATCCAACTAATTTTCCTCTATAAACTTACCACCTCAAATCGTAAAAATCAAGATTTTTTTACGGATTCATTCATTTTTTTCGCAATTCCGACCCTTTTTCCCGTCAAAATCGCCTTTTCCTTCAATCATTCATCAACCCGACATTCTCACAAACCAACGATAATTTCAAGGATTTCCGACTTTTTCCTCATTCCGTTTCACGCTCTCCAAGAGGCCGCCTTCCAACCGGATCCCCCTTCCTCCGGATCATCATTTCTTTACATCGGTTCCGACAAAAAATATATCCTGAAAAAGCATCTTCAGAAACTTGCTCAAGATCCGATGCTCTTTCAGGATATATAAATATGGTCTGCGGCTTCCTTTGCGGTTTCGTCCACACCACGCGAAACGTTCCGCGCCGCCGATCTTCAGTTCAGCGGGACGACTTCGTCCGCCTGGAGGCCTTTTTCGCCGTTGGTGACAATGAACTCCACTTCCTGGCCTTCCTTCACAGTACGGTAGCCGTCGATCTTGATCGAACTGTAATGGAGGAAAATATCATCTCCAGAAGTACGCTCGATGAAGCCGTAGCCCTTAGAATTGTTGAACCACTTAACCTTGCCTTTTTCTTTCTCGGCCATTTTACTCACCATTCCTTTGTTAAACCCTCGGTCGTCCGTGCTTTAAGCACCCAACTTTAATTAGTTTTACAATTATATTCCATTTTTTTATTTTTGGGAAGGGGGTGTCCTGAAAAAAAAAGCGCTTTTTTCTCATCGGCGCTCTTTATTGGGAGATTTCAGCCTGAAAAAGTTTTTTCCCGCCAAGACTTGCATCTTCGCCTGACTGTGGTATAATTCTTCAATCAATAATCCCATGTGAACCGGAAGGGAGGGACAAGTCGGATGAGAACCTGTTTCTGTGATAAATGCAACTATGAATTCGATGTCCCAGAAGAATTGAATGAACAGGAGGACAGCGTCTTCTGTCCGAGATGCAAGGTCAATCTGGCAAGGATTCTTCCGGATACCCCTACCCGCGTTCTCCAACGCGAACAACGGCTCGCGCGCGCACGCCGGAAAGAAATTATGCGCGTCACCCGGCTGATCCTGATAACACTTCTCGCGCTTCTGGGAGTGCTTTCCGTTTTCCGTTTCCTGTGGAACCATTCGGCTCCATTTCTGATCTCCGGCTGCATCTGGGGATATCTCTGCGCCATGTGGACACGTCTCATCACATGGGAACGTTCCCCCTACGCCGGACTTTTTGCCGTCGGCATTATGGTCATGACTCTGGGAATGCTTTTAGTCGCGGTTCTCTTCACCGGATTTTGCCCGCTCCGGCCGTGGGGCGCTGCTGAACTGATGCCCGGACTTCTTTTCGCCTATCTCTTCGCCGCCTTCGAAAAAGAAAAGGAACCGTAAGCCGACATCGCGGCCCGGTTCCCATCTGTCGCGGCAGAAAACGGCTGTATCCATGCGGAAGGATTATGGAACGGACAGTTCCTTCTGGGACAGAACGTTTTGAATGTTCCGCCCCCTGTCCCTCATTTCGACATCGGAGAGTTACTCTTTCGGCTTGGCACGCTGTCCCACAAAATACACGGGGAGCGGCTCGAACCCGTTGAACTCGACCGACGCATAGCTGGAGGTATAGGCGCCCGTGGAGAACCAGTAAATGCGGTCGCCTTCCTTGACTCCGGTCGGGAGCGGGTTGCGGAAATGCTCATACATGACGTCCTGGCTGTCACAGGTGGGACCTGCAATGATGTAATCCGAGGATTCCTCGCCGGGCGCTTCCGTATAAAGGGGATACTTGATGGCCTCGTTCCAGGTTTCCGTCAGACCGTTGAACTTGCCGGCGTCGACAT
>CAYWZD010000607.1:0-2604 GCA_964462755.1 uncultured Victivallales bacterium
TCGGCGGACAGGGCATCATCAAGGCCTCGGACATGCTCACGGAAGCCGCTTTCCGGATGGGCAGCGATGTCAAGAAAAGCGAACTCCACGGGATGAGTCAGCGGGGCGGCTCGGTCTCCAGCGACGTCCGGTTCGGGAAAAAGGTTTACAGTCCGATGATTCCCCGCGGCGAGGCGGACTACCTGATCGCCGTTTCCGAAGACCAGATCGAGGTCTGCGAGGGATATCTGCGGAAGGACGCCGTCATCATCCGCCCGTCCGACATTGACCCATCCGACGCCTCTTCCAAGATGCTGAACATCGCCATGCTTGGGCGTCTCAACCGGTACCTGAAGTTTCCGGAATCCCTCTGGGAGGAAATCATCCGGGAGTCGTTCAAGGCGGAAATCGCCGAAGAAAACATCGCCGCCTTCCGGCGCGCGGCCAACGGCAAGGAGTGAACCATGCAGCAGGCGCCCTTCAATCCGGTCAGTTCCACCGACTATCTTCCGACTTCAAAACTCCGGGAACTCCAGACGGAGCGTTTTGCCCGGATCGTCCGCCGGGCCTATGAAAATGTCCCCTTCATGCGGAAGCGCATGGATGAACGGAACCTGACGCCCGATACCTTCCGGAGTCTGGAGGATGTCTCCCGATTGCCGTTTACCATCAAGTCGGACCTGCGTGAAACCTATCCGTTCGGACTGTTCGCGAGTCCGCTGAAGGAAATCGTGCGTCTCCATGCTTCCAGCGGAACCACGGGCAAGCCCATTGTCGTGGCCTATACGAAGGAAGACCTCGGGGTCTGGGAAGAGGCCATGATGCGGACCATGGCGGCGGCGGGCGTCACCAACGGTGATATCGTCCAGAACTCCTTCGGCTATGGCCTTTTCACCGGCGGTCTGGGCGCACACTACGGAGCCGAGGGGCTCGGCGCCACCGTGATTCCCGCGTCCGGCGGCAACACCGAACGCCAGATCATGTTGATGAAGGACTTCGGCGTGACCGTCACCTGCTGCACCCCCAGCTACTTTGTCCATCTGATCGAAGAGGCCGGCAAAATGGGCGTGGACATGCGCAAGCTTCCGCTCCGGATCGGCATTTTCGGCGCGGAGCCGTGGACTTTTGAAATGCGACGCCACATCGAGGAAGCGGCCGGAATCAAGGCGTATGACATTTACGGCCTTTCCGAGATCACCGGGCCGGGCGTCGGCGCCGAATGCGAATGCCAGAACGGACTTCACATCTTCGAAGACCATTTCTATCCGGAGATCATCGATCCCGACACGCTGGAGGTGCTGCCCGACGGAAAGCAGGGAGAACTCGTGCTCACCACGCTCTCCAAAATGGCCATGCCGATGATCCGCTACCGGACGCGCGACCTGACCTCCATCATCACGGAAAAATGCGCCTGCGGACGCACTCTCCGCCGGATCTCCAAGATTGCACACCGCAGCGACGACATGTTCATCATCCGCGGTGTGAACGTCTTCCCGTCCCAGATCGAAACCGCGATCCTGAACGAAGAGAAGAATCTGCCCCACTATCAGATCATCCTGACGCGGACCCACGGGCTTGACAATATTGAAGTCGACATCGAAGTCACGCCCGAGATGTTCAGCGACAAGGTCAGTGTGATGGAAGAACTGACGGAGCGTTTTTCCCGTGCGATCGAAAAGATCATCAATCTCCGTGTCATGGTGAAGATGCTGCCGCCCAACTCCATTCCCCGCAGTGAAGGCAAAGCCAAACGCGTCATAGACAAACGCAACCTTTAATTCAGGAGAGACATCATGAAAAAGCTCAACCAGCTGTCCATTTTCATCGAGAACAAACCCGGTTCCCTGAAGAATGTCTGCCGTCTGCTCGCCGACAACAACATCGACATTTCCACGCTTTCGCTTGCCGACACCAAGGACTTCGGCATTCTCCGCCTGATTGTCCGGGAGTGGGAGAAGGCAAAAGAAATCCTGATCGCGAACGGCGTGGCCGTCACGGTGACCAGCGTCGTGGCGCTTGAAGTGGAAAACCGTCCGGGGGGCCTGTGCGACATTCTCGACACTCTGGACAAGTATTCCATCAATGTCGAATATCTTTATGCTTTTGTTTCCCCGATCAACGGCCGTGCCGTCATCATCCTGCGTTTCGACGCTCCGGACATGGCGGTGGAGCGCCTGAAAACGGATCGTGCGGTCCGTTTCATCGGGGAGGAGGATATTTTCAACGGGAAGTGACCCTTTCTTTCATGAATGGGTTGCAAAAGTTCCGAAGTATGCTACTTTGCTTTACGAATGAAGTTTTAACCGGGATAGAATGCGAAAATGAGAAAACATGCAATGGTCTTCACGCTGCTTGTGGCGTTATTTGCATTCTTCTATCCTCAGCAGGAAGCGCGGGCGATGGACCCGGTGACGATCGCCATCCTCGCCCCGATTGCCATCCAGGTGGCCAAAACCATGATGCCTTACATCATCAAGGGACTGGTCAACATGGGAAAAATGGGACTCAAAATGGGAAAGGAAATGCTCAACATCATGCGGCTGCCGCTTGGAGTGGTCCAGACATTCATCCTTTTCCCGTTCGGGAGCTGTTTTTCCAGCGGTATCCGCAACATGGGGTATGGCA
>CAYWZD010000608.1:0-2599 GCA_964462755.1 uncultured Victivallales bacterium
GCGGATATACCCGCATCATCCGTCTCGGCAAACGCATCGGCGACTGTGCCGATCTTTGCATCATTCAGCTGGTCGAGGCCGGCGCTCCCGTTTCCAAGAAGAAAACGGCGGCTCCCCAGACCGTTGAAGTCAAGGCGGAAGCCGTGAAGGAAGAAGCGCCCAAAACGGAAGAGGCTCCCAAGGCCTGAACCGACGCGACATCCTGTCACGATTGAAAAACTGCCGGAGTCATATCCGGCAGTTTTTTTTATGGAAAGAATGGGGTTCGGCGTCAGGCGTTTCGACGGGAAGCGCGGCTGCCGGACTGGGGGAAGATTACCCGGAACGGTTCATTGGAAAATTCCACGGCGGGACCGTCGGTGACCACGGTTTCGATCTCGTCCGGGGCAAAGAGACGGTGACAGCCGCAATTCCGGAACTTGCTCCGGTCGCAGAGAATGACGGTCCGTTCGGCACATCGGGCCATTTCCCGGCTGACCGCCGCCGTGTTGACATCTTCGGCAAAGGCGCCCCGGCCCGGAATCAGGCTGTCGCAGCCCATGAAGGCAATGTCGGCATGAAATGAGCGGAGATTCTCCAGCGCGAGCGGTCCGATGAAGTCCAGATTGTCGATCCGGAAACAGCCGCCGACCAGATTCAATTCGATCCCCGGCGTTCCGCCAAGCGCCTCGACCACCGCCAAGGCGCTGGTGACGATCCGCAATGGAGCAAAAGACCTCAGGCACGCGGCAAAATTCCAGCAGGTGGTCCCGCTGTCGATGACCAGCGTCATTCCGGGCGACACCAGTTTCACGGCGGCTTCGGCGATCCGTTCTTTTGCCTCGCGGCAGTGACTGCTCCGCTGGTCGAAGGTCCGCAGCACCAGGGACTGTTTTTCCACCCGGCGGGCTCCGCCGAAAGTGCGCAGGAGCATCCCCTGTTTTTCCATTTCCAGAAGATCGCGCCGCACGGTCGCTTCCGAGGCTCCGGTCAAACGCACCAGCTCAGGAACGGAGCATTCGGCAATGGTGCCGAGACGATTCATGATTTCATTCTGGCGGATATGTGTCTTGTCGCTCACTGTCATTGCCCTCCGGAAGTAACATACACCCGAAACCCGACTTCTTCAACCCCTTGCGCCCGGGATGGAGAAAAAATCGGACGAGTTTCCGGAAAGGATGTCCACAAGTTCCCCATCGGGGATTCCGGAGTTCAACAGCATGCCCAGCATGCACCGCGGGTCCATCCAGAAACAGTCCGAAGCAAAGAGAATCTTACCCGAACCGATTCCGCCGAGAAGTCCCCGGAGATTTCCCCAGTGGAAATAGTCCCCGGCAAGGTCCGCCCGGACTTGCGGGAAACGGGCGCACAGCGCGGTCACATCCGATAAGGTGGACGGACGGCCCCCCGCATGTCCGAGTATGAATTTCACATCGGGGAAACGTTCCAGATGAGGAAGGAAAAGAGCGGGACAGGAGAGTTTCTGCGCCGGGTTGTAGCTGGACGCCTCCCATGTGTGACTCATGATTGGTTTGCCGAAACACCGTGCGGCGGCAAACGCCTCCGCATAACGCGGGTCCGAGGCGAAAACCCGGTGTTCGACCGGATGCAGTTTGATCCCGACGCATTCCGGCAGTGGGAGGGATTGTTCCAGATGGCAGAGAGATATCGTGACATCGTTGGGATCGAACACCTCGAAAAAGGACATCCTCCCGCCGGATTTCCGGCAGTCGTCTCCGATCACTTTCAACGATGAAACCGTGGGATGATCGATCGCTTCCATCGGAGTGAAAAACATCCGCTTCGTCCAGACGGAATCCATATAGGAAAGCCAGCGGTCAGTCCGCCACTTCAAACAGGGGGCGAAGACGCGTCCGCCGGGAGTGTCCTGCGTATGGGCGTGGGCATCGATCAGAAAAGGAGGAATCGCCGGGATCGGCGGCGGCTCCGGCGGCAGAACCGGAGGCTGTCCGAATAAACGCCGCAGATGATTCCCCGCGATTCCGCACCGGAGGTTCCACGGAAGGCGGGAGAGGATCAGCGGTCCCAGCGCCGCCCCCTCGTCGAAGAACGGCATATTACTTCCATACAGCAGTTTTTCCGCGACATTCCGTTCCGCCGCCCGTTCGAAAAACAGCATGTTGCAGAGATTGGCGGTCGCCAGATAAAAGTTCGAATACCGCTCCATCAAATCCAGCAGTTTTTCCGAATCATAGAGGAGTTTGCGTTCGCCGGTGCCGTAAATGAATAGTGTCTCCGGGTGTTTCGCGACCACACCTTCCGCTTCCTCGCAGGAGAATTCCGACGCCTTCAATCCGCACGGAATCCCCGGACGGAGCGGCTTTGAGGAATCATGCCATTGCAGTTCCGGGGCGGAAATTTTCGAGTCCGGTTCGCCCGGAAAAGCCGGGGCCAGACCGGGCGGGCGCCACGCGTCCAGCAGAGGCAGGACATCGCGGACCGTCCGGAAATAGGCGCGAAGTTCCGTCAGCATTTCGGCGCCTCCGTGATGTCAAGGAAGTCCGCGCCGTCGAGACGGGCCAGCAGTTCCAATTCATTGCGGAGGTCTCCGCGCACGACGATGAGATGGTGGGGGCCGCCCGCCTCGCTGTAGCGATCC
>CAYWZD010000609.1:0-2593 GCA_964462755.1 uncultured Victivallales bacterium
GAACCGCTCACGGCGGACCTCCCGCGCCAGCTGAAGGAGAAACTCCTCCAGAAACTCAAGGAGGCGCAGCTCGGCATCGACCTGAATGACGAACGGGTCCTCCGCGAGCTGGTCATCTATTCCGACCGCGTGGATGTATCCGAGGAAATCACGCGTCTCCGCAGTCATTTCGCCCATTTTCTCTCTTTCCTGAACCATCCGGACGATTCCCTCGGACGGAATATGGATTTCCTTTCCCAGGAGATTTTCCGCGAGCTCAATACATTGGGGAACAAGGCCGCCTCCGTGGAGGTCTCCCCGCTGATCGTCCAGCTCAAAACGGAAATCGAAAAAGTCAGAGAACAGATCCAGAATATCGAGTAAACAAGGAGTTGCTGTATGTCAACGGATTGCGACAAGGAAAATAAACAGGAATCTTCGGGCCATCTGGATGAGCTGGTCGCCCGCATTTGCGCGACCTATTCCGACGGCAACGGGATCAATCATAACGAAGGCTGCAATCTCCCGCGCGAATCGGAAATCCTCCGCATTCTCCGCAACCTTCTGGAAATCATTTTCCCCGGATTCGGCGAGCATGTCCCGCAGTCCGCGGACAACCTCAAATACATGGTCGGCGAGCTCCTGACCCGGTGCCGCGTGGAACTGACCGACACCATCCTCCGGGCCTTCCGCTACAACTGCAAGATTTATAAAACCCCCGGATGCAACTGCGAGGCCGTCGCCCATGACGCCGCGGGATATCTTCTCTCCTCCCTGCCCGACATCCGCACGGCGGTCAAGCAGGACATTCAGGCCGCTTTCGACGGCGATCCCGCCGCCAAGACCCTGGATGAAATCGTGCTCAGCTACCCCGGAGTCAAGGCACTCACGATCCATCGCATCGCCCACTGCCTCTATGAAAAGAAAGTTCCCCTGATCCCGCGCATGATGAGCGAATACGCCCATCGCATCACCGGAATCGATATCCATCCCGGCGCCCAGCTGGGCAGCGCGGTCTTCATCGACCATGGCACCGGCGTAGTCATCGGCGAAACCGCCGTCATCGGCTCCGGCGTCAAAATCTATCAGGGCGTGACCCTCGGCGCGCTCTCCTTCCCGAAGGACGCCTGCGGCAAGATCATCAAGGGCGCCAAACGCCATCCGTCCATCGAAGACAACGTCACCATCTATGCCGGAGCCACCATCCTCGGCGCGGTCGTGATCGGAAAAGGTTCGGTCATCGGAGGCAATGTCTGGATCACTGAAAATGTGGAGCCCGGCACCAAGATTTCGATTGCTCCGCCGCAGCTCACGATCTTCAAATCTTCGAAGAAGAATGCTTCCGGATGGGAACTTCTTTCCGAAGACATGCGCAGGGACATGCTTGCGTCCGCAAAGGCCGTGCTTTCCAAAGCGCTCATGATCCGGAAGAACGAAACAACCCTTCTGGTTTACGACAAGCCTACGGAAAATGTCGCGCGCGCGTTCATCTTTTCCGCGGGCGAGCTGGGAATTCCCGTCACCCCGCGCATGATCGAAATCACTCCGGCCAACGGTGCGGACCCCGATCCGGAAACCGTCGAAATGATGCTTAAATACAATGTGGTCATCGGCGCGACATTCCATTCACTGACGCATTGCAACGCCATGGTCGCCGCGAAGAAACAGGGCGTCCGCGGATGCACCCTGCCCGGCGTCTCGGACGACATGTTCACCCGCGCCATGAAAGTGGACCCCGCCGTTCTTCACGCGGACGGCAAACGCTGGATCGCGCGGCTGGGCGGTAAAAAACACAAAATCCGCATCACCACAGAAAAAGGCACCGACATCGAGTTTACCATCGGCTCCTGCCCGGTCCAGAATGACGACGCCAACTATCAGACCTCCGGCATCGTCGGGAACATCCCGGCGGGCGAAGTCTACACCGTGCCGGACCCCGGCACCGCCAGCGGCCGGATCGTGATCGACGCCTCCATCGGCTCCATCCTCTGGGAAGAGGGCGACCCCGACTGCGCGGTGGTCGTCAAAAACGGCTCCGCCATCGCTTTCGAAGGCGAACGCGGACAGCTTCTGAAGGAGAAGCTCGCGGCGGTCGGTGAAAAAGGTTTCATCATGGCCGAGTTCGGAATCGGAACCAATCCTTTCCTCAAGATCACCGGCAATCTGCTGGAGGATGAAAAGGTCAAAGGCACCATTCATCTGGCCTTCGGAAACAACTGCGCCATGGGCGGAACCAACCAGGTTCCCGTTCACATCGACGGCATGGTCCGCAATCCCGATGTGTTCGTCGACGGCGAATGCGTGATGGAAAAAGGGGTCTGGAGGGTGTAAGCATGGCCCGGATCGACGAACATCTTGCCCGGATTCACGAACAGATCGCGGATGCCGCGCGCAAAGCCGGACGGAATCCGGAGGATGTCAAGCTGCTGGCCGTTTCCAAAACCTTTCCCGCGGCGGACATCCTCGAAGCGTTTCAGGCCGGACAATTCCGCTTCGGGGAAAACCGCGTGCAGGAACTCGCCTCCAAAGTCCCGGTCCTGCCGGGGGAAATCGAGTGGCACCTGATCGGGCATCTTCAGTCCAACAAGGCGGCCAAAGCCGTCGAATCCGCAAG
>CAYWZD010000610.1:0-2585 GCA_964462755.1 uncultured Victivallales bacterium
CGCGGCCTGAAACTGGTGGGCGCGGTCAAGGGAAATCACGATGAATACGCCGCCAGCAACGACAACACGATGGAAGGTTTCAATCCCCACGCGAGAACGGCGGTAATCTGGACGAAATCCCAGCTTCCCCCCGAAGACCGTGCGTGGCTGGCTTCCCTGCCCATGCGCCTGACCATCAAAGGAACGCTGATCACGGCGGTCCATGCGACGCTCGACAGTCCGGACACCTGGGGATACATTTTCGACGTTCATCACGCGGCGGACAACTTCGCCTATCAATTCACTCCGCTTTGTTTCATCGGCCACTCGCATGTGCCGGTGGCGTTCTGCAAGAAGCCGATCGCCCTTTATTCCGAACGGATGATTACGGAGATCGACTCGTGGGTCGACAAAAATCCGGCCCAGGGAGCGTTTCTCAAAGGGGATTCCGTTTCGATCGACCTCGAACCGGGATTCAAATATCTTCTGAATGTCGGAAGCGTCGGACAGCCCCGCAACAAGGACCCGCGCGCTTCTTTCGCCATTTATGATTCCGATGTCAAAGTGGTCACGCGCTACCGCCTGCCCTATGACATACGGACAGCTCAGGAAAAGATCATAGCCAGCGGGCTGCCGGAACGGCTGGCGTCCCGTCTGGAACGCGGAACATGATCCGGGATTTCCCGTTCAGTCCGGATCGGAGCGGATCATGAAACGAGTTCTGATCGTAAAACCCAGCAGCATGGGGGATATTCTCCACGCATTTCCGGCAGTCAACGCCTTTCTGGGCGCCTATCCGGAAGCGGTCGCCGACTGGGTGGTCGCCCCGCAGTTCGCGGAATTGCTGGACTACATGCCCCGGGTGGAACGCAGAATTCTCTTCAAACGCAAGGAACTGGGGGGCTTTTTTTCATTCACTCCCGCCTTTTTCACCCTCTTGCGCGAATTGCGCAAGGTCCGCTATGACGCGGTTCTCGACCTTCAGGGACTCATGCGCAGCGCGGCGGTGGGACGGCTCGCGCGCGCCGATCAGTATTGCGGGTCCGGCGAAACGCGGGAATTCTTTGCAAGGCTCTGTTACACAAAAAAGATCGACATACCGGAAGGGATCAGTCACGCGGTGGACAGAAACTGCGCCCTTGTCCGCGGCATCCCCGGCGTATCCGCCGTTTCCGGAGAATATCTTCTTCCGGTGGTGGAAAAATACCGCGCCGCCGCTCTCGAACTGCTGAAGGAGCACGGAGTCCGGCCGGAAGCGCCGTTTGCCGTCGTCAGTCCGGGAGCCCGGTGGGACACCAAACAGTGGCCCGGCTCGTTTTTCGCGGAAGTGATCGGCCGGATGGAGGCGGAACGACCGGAGCTTTCCTTCGTGCTTCTCGGAGCGCCCTCGGAAAAAGAGCTCGGAACGGAAGTCATGAGACACCTGAAGCGGAAGGAAAACACGGTCGACCTGACCGGCCTGACCGGCATCGGCTCTCTGATCGAAGTCATCCGCATGGCTTCCCTGATGATCTGCAACGACAGCGGGCCCATGCATGCCGCAGCCTCCGCGGGAACGCCGGTGGCGGCCCTCTTCGGACCGACGGACCCGGAACTGACCGGACCTTACTGCCGGGAAAAGCGTGTGTTTCAACCGGATCTCGATTGCATCCGGTGTTTTCGGAAATCGTGCGACAGGGGATATTGCCACACATCGGTCGATTCCGCGACCGTCGCGACAGGCGCCCTTGAACTTTTTGATCACAGGAGGAAACAGCCATGAGAGGAAAAATTACTGCGGCATGCATCCTCGGATGCCTCGGCCTGTTTTTCGGAATGTTCCATGCGGAGGCGCAAGTCGCGCTTTCCGTGGAGATGACCCAGCTTCACTATCTCCAGTATGAACCGGTTTACGTCCGGGTCACCATGCGCAACGTCAGCGGACATCCCCTCGCATTCGGGGAAAACAAGGGACTCCGGGGGGAACTCCGCTTCGAGATCGATACGCCCTCCTCCGGACGGTTTGCCCCGCTGCTCTCCAAGGAAACGCCGACCATGCGCGGAATCATCCTCCAGCCGGGAACCTCGCGCACCTTCACCTACAACGTCACGGCGTTTTACGATGTCAGGAGGCTCGGAACCTATACCCTGAAAGCGGTCATTTCGCATCCGCAGCTCAAATCCGCCTATGAATCGAACAAGGTGCAGTTCACCATCGTCACCGGAGCCACCATCTGGGAATCGATCGTCGGGGTGCCGAAATATCTTCAGAAGCAGGGGGACAATTCCTCCCTGATCGCCACACGCCGCTATAAGATCGTCTCCTACAACACGGGAGAGAACTTTCTTTACATGCTCCTGATCGAAGACAAGGACAATATTTATATGGTCCGCCGTCTCGGTCTCGACCTCGGCGCGAATCTGCGCCCGATGTGCGCGGTGGACGACCTCAGCCGACTGAATGTGCTCGTTGCCGCCAGCCCGAAAGTATACGCGTATTATCAGTATGACGTGACCGGAAAACTGGAAAAGAAAGAAGTCCGCATCAAGTCCGACACCACCCCGCGCCTGGTCGTCAACAAAGACCTCGGCACGGTTGTCCTCAACGGCGGACGCGGCGCCCGGCG
>CAYWZD010000611.1:0-2580 GCA_964462755.1 uncultured Victivallales bacterium
GGGGTAAAACACGTCATCTTTTGTTTCGCAGGATTTTCCTGTCGCATCGCTTTTGAATTCCCGTGTAGGAAACAGGAGGGTGGTCCCGATTTCCACCTGCGTCCCCTCAAGCTTGTTCATTAACGCCGGATTGAAAAAGATCGTTGAGGGGCTGTCCGTATGTGAGACCACGGCGGCTGCCTGTCCCAGCGATGAGGAACTCTGGGTAAAAACAGCATATCCTGAAGCGGATGCTCTTGGCACGTCCGTTGAAATACTGAAAAGGAAGAGGATGATCAATGCGATTGATCGTTTGAGACAACTTGTACACGTCAAATTCCCATTTGTTCGTCTGTTCATTCCGTCTCTCTGGAGGATGGCCGGCCGAATGAAACACCGGGCACGATTTTTGGAGGGTATTGTCCACTATTTTGAAGATTTATCAACGGTAAATATCACCGAGACCGGGTTGTCATATGCCTTTACCTTGGAAAATGCCGGCAGAATGACCCAAACGGATTTTTTAACAGACCGTCATGCAAAAGAGCAACGACATTGTAAAATCAGGAGAATTTATTCAGTTGTTGCACCACATATCGAGGTATGTTAAACTGCAACCGCCTTATGTTTTTTTATTATGCGATACTCGTTCGCAGGAGGGGCGCAATTGAAGAGATTTTTTTAATTCGTCTTTGAGATCCCGGAATCCGACTTAGCGGACAAAGACTGAAAAAGCGACACTCCTGTAAACGAGAAAGCGGAGCTTTATTTTAAAATCCATCCAACCGGCTGAAATTGACAACGTCGTAAAAAGCCTAGAACACTTCCAATCACCTTCCTTATTCGATCTGATACTACAGCAGATTCTTCTTTGCCGGTGCTTTTCCGAATGACAAAACCGGGCTTTTTACAGATCCCTTAAAATTTCAGGACAGGATATTTTCTTTCAAGTCATTTCACATCCGATCCCGGAGAACTCATTTCAACGGCGGCGTCTTGAGTTTCATTTATTTCAAAAAGGCTGCGGGATAAAAGCGCTCTCGGAAGTGATGTGAAAGGAAAGATTGAATTTCAAATAATGTTTGAAAAACGAATCCTGTGTATCGGGGCAGGCTATGTCGGCGGGCCGACGATGGCGATGATTGCATACAAATGCCCGCAGCACAGGGTGACCTGTGCCGACATCAACCCCGAACGTATTGCCGCCTGGGAATCCGGGGAACTGCCTATTTACGAACCGGGTTTGGAGGAGATCGTCGGGGCAACCCGGGGACGCAATCTTTTTTTCAGCACGGACATCCCCAGTTGCATCCGTGACAATGACATCATCTTCGTCAGTGTCAACACGCCCACCAAGAACTTCGGTATCGGGAGGGGCGAAGCGGCGGATCTGCAGTACTGGGAAAAGACAGCACGCCAGATCCTGCAATATGCCGTATCTTCAAAAATCATCATCGAGAAAAGCACCTTCCCGATCAAGACAGCCCTGGCCATGGAACGGATTCTCACCGGGCAGACGGAAGACATCCATTTCGAGGTACTATCGAATCCGGAGTTCCTCTCGGAAGGGACAGCGATCAACGATCTGGCAAATCCCGACCGTGTTCTGATCGGTTCGCGGGAAACGGAAGCGGGTTTCCGGGCAAGGGATGTGCTGGTCGATATTTACGCGAACTGGGTACCGAAGGAAAAAATACTGACCACCAATATCTGGAGCAGCGAACTTTCCAAACTCGTCTCCAACGCCTTTTTGGCACAGCGGATCTCGTCCATCAATGCCATATCGGCATTCTGCGAAAAAACGGATGCGGATGTGGCCGAGGTGGCCCGGGCGGTGGGGATGGACAACCGCATCGGTTCCAGATTCCTGAACGCCGGCATTGGTTTTGGCGGCTCCTGCTTCAAGAAGGATATTCTGAATCTCGTGTACCTCTGCCGTCACTATGGACTGGAAGAAGTTGCTTCATACTGGGAAAGCGTCGTGAAAATGAACGAATACCAGAAGGAGCGTTTCATTCGCAACATGCTGAATACCATGTTCAACACCCTCTCGGGAAAACGAATCTGCCTGTTCGGCTTCGCTTTCAAGCCCAATACGGGAGACACCCGGGAGACCCCGGCACTGGATATCGCGCGGAAACTCCTGGCCGAAAGGGCAGAGGTGGTGATCACGGATCCCAAGGCGCTGCCGAACGCCCGCCTTGACCTCGCCGGCGCGGAAGGAAACCTTTTCTACGAGGAAAATCCTTACAAAGCCGCTGAAGGCAGCCATGCCATCGCCGTCATGACGGAATGGGATCTGTACCGGAACCTCGACTATGAAAAAATTTTCCGGGGCATGGTCAAACCCGCCTTTATTTTCGACGGCAGGAACATCATCGACCGCCCCAAATGCCATGAAATCGGCTTTAATGTTTTCTCCATCGGAAAGCCGCCTCTAACGCATTATGAATGATCTCGTAAAAAGTCCGGTTTTGTCATTTTATTGCAATCGAATCATCACGATATATTAAGAGGAAGAGATTCTTCGGCTGACGCATCAGGAGAATGGCATTGCGACGCCCCCTCTCGGTCCGTCATCCGGTCAAATTCTTTCCGGAT
>CAYWZD010000612.1:0-2579 GCA_964462755.1 uncultured Victivallales bacterium
AGTGCTGGTCCATACCGCCCCGGAATATGCGGAGAAACTGGCGAAGGAAGTGAAACTTTACGCCGCGGATCTCCGCCGCGCGGTCGATTACGCGCAGGCAAGGTCGCCGGTCAAACCGCTCGGAGACGGGTCGTGGACGCCGACTCTTCCTCCGTGGGTTGAATATTCCGGCGACGTTTCGCTGTATGCCGACGGCGGCGACTGGTTCACGCACGGTTCCTTTGCCTCGCGGAGCGCCCTCTGCGGCGCGTTGTATCTGACGATTGCCGAATTGTTCGACTGTGCCGAGGAACCGGTCACGTTCATGCTCAAGGCGAACCAGCACCCGGTCACCCGTGAGAATGCGGCGATCAGCCAGCCGTACTATTCGCGTCACGACTTCGCCCATCTCATGCGCGGCGAGGTCAAGCTGTTCCTGAAGACCTATTACAACCAGATGACCGGCCTTCAGGACCGTCAGAGCTACACCTTCTGGGAACATTATTACACGTGTTCCGAGCACAAGACGCACGAGGAAGCCTGGTTCCTGATGCAGACCCGCTGGATGCTCTACGTGGAGAACGGCGAGAGCCTCGATTTATTCAAGGCCGCTCCGCGCAAATGGTTCGAGCCCGGAAAGAGCATTTCGCTGGAAGGAGTGAAGTCGCGGTTCGGTTCGCTTTCCGCGAAAACGGCGGCATCGGAAAACCGCATTGTCTGCGAGTTCAAACTGGAAGGGGATACCCGTACGGTCGGTATCCGTCTGCCTCACCCGGAAGGACGTCATGCCCATGCGTGTTCCGGAGGCGTTTACAACCCTGAAACGGAAACGGTGACGGTTCGCGGGAACAGCGGTTCCGTCACGCTCGAATTTTAACATGGAGAAGAGTATGAACTATTTTGCAACTCCCGTCAAGATCGGACGCGGCGCGTATGAGAAACCCGAGTTTCCTACGCCCGAAAGTCTGCTGAAACATCTGGATTACCTCGGAATCGACCGTTCGCTCGTCTTTTCGGTCGAAGCGCAGGATTATTCGCCGATTGCCGGAAACAAAAGCCTCCTCCGGATGCTCGAACCGTTCAGGGATCGTCTGATTCCGGCGTTTGTCATCACGCCCGCCGACTTCTTTGAATACGGCACGATGGACTGGCTCCGGGAACAGGCGAAGGCGGGCAATCATGCGTATTGTCTGCGTCCGGCGATGTCCCGCTTCCCTGTACGGCAGATCGAACGGGTGCTGGCGGAACTGGCCCCGTTCCATCCAGTGCTGTTCCTCGATACGGGATACGGAGCCGGCGAATCCGATTTTCGCGACATCGAATTTCTCGCGACGAAGTATCCGACTTCCTATTTCATCATCTGCAAGCAGATGTGGGGCGGCTTCGGCACGGTCCTCGACCTGATGTGGCGCTGCAAAAATATCGGTGTTGACATCTCCTGGCTCCATATGCGCGACACCTTCGAGATGGTCGCCGAACAGTTCGGCGTCGACCGTCTGTTCTTCGGTATCGGGCACACGATCCACTACGGCGCGGCAATCGGGGCGCTCGCTCATTCCCGACTCACTCCCGCACAGAAGGAGGCGGTCGCTCACGGAAATCTCGAAAAACTTCTTGGTCTTGCGCCGCTCTCGAAAAAGTTCGCCCATGAGCCAGATTTCGCCGACAAGCCCCTCTGGAAGAAATTCAAGGAAGGGAAAGCATTGGATGATGTGAAGGTTTATGATGTCCATACTCATCTGGAAGGTCCTACGACCCGCGGCTGGTTCATCCGGGAAAGCAATCCCGCGGATGCCCTCGACGCCATGGTCGAATTCATGGACCGGCACGGAGTCGACAAAACCGTTCTGATCGATGAAAAAGCCCTGTTGGGGGACATTCTGGAGGGAAACCGCGAAGCCGAGGAGCTGGTCAAGAAATATCCGGACCGTTTCATGGGCTATTTTGTGTTCAATCCGTGGTATGCCGACGATGTGAATGAAGCCGTTCTGGATGAATTTTTCGGGCGTGGCTACTATGTCGGATTCAAGCTCCTCGCGGGATATTGGCGCATTCCGTACGCCGATCCGCGTTACAATATCGTGTGGGAATATGCGGAGAAGCACCATCTGCCGATCCTCCTCCACACATGGGGCGACGCCGAGGCCCTCAAGACCATTGCACCGAAATATCCGAACGCCAAGTTTATTCTGGGACATTCCGGCGGAAGCAATGCGGGCCGTATCCAGTCCGACGAAATCGCCGCGATTGCTCCGAATGTATACTTCGAGTTCTGCGGAACATTCTGCTCCACGCTTCCGTGGGAAGATTCCATCCGCAAGTTCGGAAACACCCGTTTTCTGTTCGGGTCGGACGCCGCGGCGCACAACGAGGCATATGAACTGGCCTGCTTCCTCTCGATTCCGCTGCCGGACAAGGAACTCGAGCCCATTCTCTCCGCCAACTTCGACCGTATTCTGGCGGACCGCAAGTAGGGGGTGCGGTTCGGAGATGCGGGGAAAGGGAACCCTTTCAAGAAAGGCTTTCCCTTTCCCCGCGCCCCAATCCTTTCCAAAGATTTTTAAATCATAATTTATTGCTATGCAATAAATTATAGTTTA
>CAYWZD010000613.1:0-2578 GCA_964462755.1 uncultured Victivallales bacterium
TCGGTTACGAGGCGAAGATGGTTCCCGGTCATACCGGTGACGACAGTAAGGAAATGGGGGGATTTTACAAGCCCCTGTTCCGTAAAAACATAGGAGAAGAACGATGAGCAAGGTAATGATCCAATCCGTTCACGCCATGGAAATTCTCGATTCACGCGGGAACCCGACTGTCCGGGTGTTCTGCTCTCTGGACAATGGAATCCGCACCTCCGCGTCCGTTCCGTCCGGTGCGTCCACCGGTGAACACGAGGCCATTGAACTGAGGGATGGCGATCCGAAACGTTATTCCGGAAAAGGCGTCTTGAAAGCGGTTGCCAACGTGAATGAAATCATTGCTCCGAAACTCATCGGCATGGACCCGATCCGCCAGATGGAGATAGACCGTCTGATGATCGAGCTGGACGGCACGGAGAATAAAGGCCGTCTCGGCGCGAATGCGATTCTGGGCGTTTCCATGGCGGTCGCGAAGGCGGCGGCGCAAGCCGTAGGACTGCCCCTGTATGCTTATCTGGGCGGGGCCGGCGCATGTCGGCTGCCTGTACCGATGATGAACATTCTCAACGGCGGGAAACATGCCGACAACAGTGTTGATTTTCAGGAGTTTATGGTAATGCCTGTGGGGGCTCCGAGCTTTTCGGAAGCGCTTCGCTGGGGTGCGGAGACGTTTCACGCCCTGCGGAAAATCCTGTCCGCCAAAAAATACGCGACCGGTGTGGGAGACGAAGGCGGTTTTGCCCCGAATCTGAAGAGCGACGATGAGGCCTGCGAGCGGATCGTCGAGGCGATCGAGGCGGCAGGATACCAGCCCGGCAAGGATATTGCGATTGCCCTGGACCCTGCTTCCAGTTCATTTTTTGAGAAGAATGCTTACTGCTTGGAGAAATCCGGCGGCGGCTCCAAAACCAGCGCCGAGATGATCGAACTTTACCGGAAATGGAGCGAAAAATATCCGATTGTTTCTCTCGAGGACGGCCTTTCCGAAAACGACTGGGAGGGCTTCCGCATGCTGACCTCCGTTCTGGGGGATAAAATCCAGATTGTAGGCGACGACCTGTTCGTGACCAACATTCAGTTTGTCCGGCGCGGTATCCGCGAGAAATCAGGGAATGCCGTCCTGATCAAGCTGAATCAGATCGGCACCGTGACCGAGACAATCGAGACCATTGCCCTTTGCCGGAAGGCCGGATGGGGGTATATCATCTCCCACCGGAGCGGCGAAACGGAAGATGCTTTCATTGCCGATTTTGCCGTGGCGATGGGAGGCGGTCAGATCAAAACAGGCTCCGCCTGCCGCAGCGAACGGATCGCCAAATACAACCGTCTGCTCGAGATCGAAGCCGAGCTGGGACGTTCCGCCGAGTTCGGAAATCCGTTCCGGATGCCGTAATTTTCTTTTGTTTTCCGGCAACAATGAAAAACCTCCGTTGGAAAAGGATTCCTCCGGAGGTTTTTTCATTTGAATCGGCCGCTCAGGGATTTTCCTTGAGGTCTTTCTGAACGACAGCGCCGGGATGCAGACTGACATCCGGCCAGAGTTTTCGTCCGGGGTAGATGGATGAATGAATGCCGGTGTGAACGTTGTCGCCGATGATGGCTCCGAATTTCCTCCGGCCGGTGTCGATCAGCACCCCGTCCACCATGGAACGGTGGTTTTTGCCGTCGTGCCGGAAATTGGAGATGATGGTGCCCGCGCCGAAGTTGGTTTTCGGGCAGACGATCGAATCGCCGATATAGGAAAGATGCCCGGCCGCGACCTTGGTCATCAGGATCGAATTCTTGACTTCGACCGCCTGGCCGATGTGGCAGTTGTCCGCCACATAAGTGGTTCCGCGGATATAGCAGTTCGGGCCGATCTTGCAATTCTTTCCAATGACCGCGATGCCTTCGATATAGACGCCCGGAAGGATGGTCGAACCTTCTCCGAGCACCAGCGTGCCGTCGATGGTGACCCGTTCCCGCACGCAGCCGTCGATTTTTTCCACAACGTCGGACAGGGCGTCCTCATTGACTGCGAGGATATGCCAGGGATAGACGATCTGGAAAGAGGTTTTGTCCGCTTCGATCTGGAGGGCATCAGGACTGTCCGAAGTCCATGCGACTCTGCGGTTTTCACAGAAGACGGCAAACGGGGCGTCCGTTTCCTTCAGCATGTCGATCAGGCCGTTCGAAGGCCAGAAGTCGGATAATGCCGAAAGGTTCCGGGAGATGGCGACTTCCCCCCAGCGCTGTTCCAATGCACCCCGCAGGGTGGACCCTGCAACCTCGATTTCCAGCGCGGAGCGGCGGCAGGTCAGCGGTTCCAGAAGATGAGAATTTCCTGATTCAATCAGGGTAATCATCAGACAAGTTCCTTTTTGACGGTTTCCGTAAGGCGGACGAGCCAGAGTTCCATTTCGGAGGCGACCCGCGCTTCGACGAGGACGCGGATTTTATTTTCCGTTCCGGAATAGCGGACATTGACGCGGCCATTGTCGCCCAACGCGGAGGTTGCGTCTTTAATCTGTGTCGAGAGGAGGGTGAGCTGGTCGATCGGAACCCGTTCCCGGACAGGAATGCTGACCAGTTTCTGGGGATATTC
>CAYWZD010000614.1:0-2578 GCA_964462755.1 uncultured Victivallales bacterium
CTTCCGACCGCGAGGCGCTGTTCCGGAAATGCCGGGCGCTTCAGCTTCCGGTTTCAGCGCAGGGAACGGCTTCTGCGGAAGTATTCATGGACAGCCGATTTCGTCTGCCGCGGAGCGGGTGACTCCCTGTTGTTTCAGCGGTATTCTCTTTGCGGGGATGTCCATTGAAAAGTTCCTGTGTATTTTTTCGGGATTTTCGCTTGATTTCCGGGTTTGGTCATGTAGATTTTCCTAAATATAAAATCAGGAGGCTGTGCCATGGGATTGAGCTTTACCGAAATTCTGGTGATTGTCGCCGTAGTTCTTCTGCTGTTCGGCGCCAAAAAGATCCCGGAGCTTGCACGCGCCCTCGGACGTGCCAGTTACGAATTCAAGAAGGCCAAGGAAGATCTGGTCAAGGAGACCAAGGAGCTGGCCGATGCATCTGAAAAGAAGGCGGCCGCGGATGACGCCTCCAAAAAGGAACCGGCGGCCGCGGCCAAAACGGATCAGCCGGAATCCAAATAATCGATCGGGGCGTGACCGGAATGGAGAACGACAAGGAGACGAATACTCCGGGTTTTCTGGACCATCTGGATGCTCTCCGGTCGGTTCTGCTGAAAATCATCCTCATTTATGGTCTGTTTTGTCTGCCGGGATGGTATTTTTCGCAGAAAATGCTGGATCTTCTGCTGGGTTATGCGGCTCCCGCCGGGTTTTCGCTCCATTATTTCACCCTGATGGAGCCGTTCCTGACACGGTTGAAGATCATGATGGTGGCGGCTTTCATCGGGACGCTTCCCTTCGCCCTGTGGTGGCTGTGGGGATTCATTGCTCCGGGGCTGACTCCGGACGAACGGAAGGCTTTGCGGACGCCCGTCCTTTCGATGCTGTTTCTGGCGGCGGGAGGAGCGGCGCTGTGCCTGTTCTTCATTGTCCCGGCGCTGGTGGCGTTCTCCTTGTCGTTCGCCGGGCCGGACATGAAGCCGGTCATCGGAATCGGGAATTTCGTTTCGATGATTCTGGTGGTGACGCTGGCGGGAATGCTGCTTTTCCAGTTTCCGGTGGTGCTTCTGGTTCTTCTGACCACGGGAATCGTGAATCTGGATACGATCCGCAGGAAACGTTCCCATGTGATCGTGATCATTTTCATTCTGGCCGCGGTGTTTTCGCCGCCGGATGTGTTCAGCCAGATCATCCTGGCGATTCCGACATGGCTGCTGTTCGAACTCAGCCTGCTGGTGTTCGCATGGCGTTCGCGCAAGGACAAATCGGGATATGAACTCTACGAGGATACGGAAAAAGAAGAGGACGGAAATTCAGAACAATAACCACTACAGGAGGTGGATATGAACAGACGCGATTTCTTGAAAACGACGGCGGCTCTGGCCGCGCTGGGAGTTGTGACGAAATTTGCCGGAACTCTGAAGGCCGAAGCGCCTGCGAAAAAAGCCGCGGCTTCCGGTGAGCCGGACATGGTGGCCGTGAAGGGCGGCGAGCCGGGCCAGATGTTCGACATGGCCATCCAGGAACTGGGCGGAATGAAGAACTTCGTGAAGAAGGGCCAGACGGTCGTCATCAAGCCGAACATCGCCTGGGATCAGCCTCCGGAAATGGCGGCGAACACGAATCCGGAACTGATTGCGCGCATTGTGGAGCGCTGCAAGGAGGCGGGCGCTTCCAAAATCTATGTGTTCGACACCACCTGCAACAGCTGGAAGTCCACTTACAAGAACAGCGGGATTGCCGAAGCCGCCGAAAAAGCGGGCGCCATCGTGGTCGGCGGGGACAGCGCCCGCGACAAGGTTTATCTGGAAAAGAACTATACCGAGGTGGATGTCCCCGGTGCCGAGCGGCTGAAGAAAATGAAACTCCACAATCTGGTCAAGGATTGCGATGTTTTCATCAATGTGCCGGTTCTGAAGGTTCACGGCGGCGCTCAGCTGACCTGCTGCATGAAAAACCTCATGGGAATGGTTTCCAAGGCGGACCATCGCTACTTCCACAACAACAATCTCCACCAGTGCATCGCGGAATGCTGCTCCTACCGCAAACCGGACCTGAATGTTGTGGACGCCTATCGCGTGATGCTCAAACACGGTCCGCGCGGGGTGAATCAGGACGATGTCAAAGTACTGAAATACCAGATGGTCGGGCGCGACATGGTGGCGCTGGACACCGCGGGCGCCAAACTGCTGGATGTTCCGATTCGCAAGATCGGCCATCTCGCCATCGGCGAATCCATGGGACTCGGGACGACCAAACTCGATACGTTGAACATCAAGAGGATCACCATCTGAGTGGGATATGAAGAGAAAGTTTGAACTCTATCGATTCATACGGATTTTTCTTGCGGCCGTCAGTTTTATCCTGCTGGCGGGCGCCGTATGGTTTCTGCCCGGCGTCGAATCGATGTTCGGATGGCAGTTCGGGTCGGGCTTCCTCAAACTTTTTGCGGACTGGACGGTCGGCGCGACGGCGGCCGTCCTTTCCATTCTGATTCTGACGCTTCTGCTGGGACGCGTCTACTGCTCGGTCTTGTGCCCGCTCGGCATTCTGCAGGATATCATGAGCGTGTTCCGGCGTCCGTATCGTCTCC
>CAYWZD010000615.1:0-2576 GCA_964462755.1 uncultured Victivallales bacterium
AAGCCTGTTACGACGCCATCGCCAACCGTCCGGAGAACTATCTGAAGGCGTGCGACTATGCTCGTTTTCTGCTCAAGCACACCCATTCCATGCTGGAACTCCCACTGACCTACCGCTCGCTGACCGTGCTTCTGCGACGCCTCGCCGGGCCCGTGGACGGAACATTTCCCGTGGCGGCGGCAAAACTCGCCTTTCTTCAGGAATCCGGCTTCGTGCCGGAAGCGGGAGCGGAAGATCCCAAAAAGGCGGCCGCTCTGGAGGCAATTCTGGAATATGCCCTCACAGAGGAATGCCCGGCCCCGCCGTTTTCCGAGGAATACCGGAAACAGCTGATTCAGTGGACGGACGCCCTGTGCATCTATCACGACCTGCATTCCTGAAAAGACATTCCGTCGGGAAATGCCGGGAGGAAGTAAATTCAGTTCGCGACGGAGTCACGAACCTACCTGTTTTTCGATGAATCAAATGACTGTTACAAGAGAAATACGCCCCTGAAAACAGCCTTCATTGAGTTCAACGCAATCTCTCATCCACTACGTTTCAGGTAGGTTCTGCAGTCCCTGCCCAACTGAAAAGAGCCCTCCTGTTCAGAACAAAGTCCGGAACTGAAACGGCTTATTTCGCCAGAATGGCGTCGATCTTTTTGAGTTCCGCCGCGGAAAATTCCAGATTGTCCAGCGCCTTCAAGGTGTCGCGGAGCTGTTCCGTGGAACTGGCCCCGACCAGCGCGGAAGTCGTGCCGCGAAGCCGGAGAATCCATGCGATCGCCATCTGTGCCAGGGACTGTCCCCGCTTCTGCGCCAGTGCATCGAGCGCGGCAATCTTTTCCAGCAGTTCCGGCGTGATGTTGGCCTTCTTGAGGAAATGGTTGCGGGTGGCGCGGGACCCCTTCGGAATCCCTTTGAGGTAGCGGTTGGTCAGAAGCCCCTGCGCCAGAGGCGAAAAAAGGATGGCGCCGACCCCGGCTTCGTCCAGAGTATCGAACATGCCGCACTCTTCATAATTGCGGTTCAGCATGTTGTAGCGGATCTGATGAAGCAGGCACGGAACGCCCATTTCCCGGAGCATCGCGACCGCTTTTTTCGCACGGTCGAGGGGATAGTTGGAAATGCCGGCATAAAGGGCTTTGCCCGAACGGACGATGTCCGCGAGCGCGCCCATGGACTCTTCCAGCGGGGTGTTTTCGTCCGGGCGGTGGTGGTAGAAAATATCGACATATTCCACTCCGAGGCGTTTGAGGCTCTGGTTGCAGCTGGCAATCAGGTTTTTGCGGGACCCCCATTCGCCGTAGGGACCAGGCCACATCAGATATCCGGCTTTGGAGGAGATGATGATTTCGTCGCGGTATTTGTCGAGACCGTTCCGCAGGATACGTCCGAAGTTGGTTTCGGCGGAACCGGGTTCCGGACCGTAGTTGTTGGCAAGGTCGAAGTGGGTGACGCCCAGATCGAAGGCGGTCCGGGCGATCTGCTCGGCATTGTCGAAGTCGTCGACGCTGCCGAAGTTATGCCACAGGCCGAGGGAGACCATCGGCAGTTGGATTCCGCTTTTTCCGCACCGGCGCCATTTCATTGTCCCATACCGTTTTTCGTCAGCCTGATACATGGTTTCTTCCTTATCGTCTGGTTCATGGATTCCGCAATTCGTATACTGTAGTCCTATTTTCCGGAAATTCATCCTGTCTTTTCATTTTTTCTGTATTGTCCGGGGGAAATTCCGCTGAATTTGTGAAAAACTGCGGTGAAATAATTGCTGTCGGAAAAACCGCACAGGCACGCAATCCTCGTTATGGAGAGTCCCTGATGGAGTTTCAGGTAGACTTTCGCCTCGTCGATCCTGCGGGCGTTCAGGAGCCCCCGGAAAGTCTGTCCGGTCAGTTTCTTGAGGAGCGGCCCCAGATAGTTGGGATTGGTTTTCAGCAGATCCGCCAGATCGGAGAGGGCGATGTTTTCCAGATAGTGGCAGTCAATGAATCTCCGGCAGTTTTCGAGATAGAAGGATTCGTCGTGCTGCTTGGCGTCCATGGCTCCGGTTCCGGCAAAGAGTTCGATCTCGCAGCGGATGAATTCCGCCAGGAATCGGGCGCTTTCACGAAGCCGTCGCTTTTTTTCCGGCGTGATTTCCGGCGGAAGGACTCCGTTCCATGAACTCCCTGAAAGCACCGGACTCCGGCCGGCGTCCCGGAAGTTGCCCAGATAAATGACGCAGGCGAGTTCGCCGTTCAGGAGCAGAGGCTGCGCCAGTTCCCAGATTCCGTGAGGACAGCATCCGGAGAAGACACGTCCGAGCTTGGCGATCTCAAGACTCCGATGTTTGTTGGCCGAACAGAAAAGGTTGGCGTCGGACATCTTGGCGGCCCGGCAGAACGGGCTGTGATGGAGGTACTGATCCGGGGCCAGTTTGAGGCTGTTCGCACGATAGAATGCCGGATGCCGGACATCGATGCTGACCGATGCGGAATGTTTCTGTTCCAGAAGCCGGAGTAATTCCGAAAGAATCATGTCGCCCCCGTTTTTTTCGAGAAATGTGAGATAATTATAGTATTATTGCTGAAAAATTCAAGGTTTTGGGGAAGA
>CAYWZD010000616.1:0-2575 GCA_964462755.1 uncultured Victivallales bacterium
CAATTGAGCTGGAGTGATCGATGAAGAAGATATTTGTTCTCTGTATGGTTATGCTGGGCGTTTTTTCCCTGACGGCGGCGGAATACCGGATCGAAGCGGAAAACTTTCCCATCAAAAACCGCTGGCGTGCCGGAGGCGACCGGGAAGCTTCCGGAGGAAAAATACTGTTTTCCGCGGAAAAGAAAGACAATCCGGCACAGGGGGAATACAATCTGCCGGAAGGCGGCCGTTACTATGTGTGGGTGCAGACAATGTCCTATGGTGAACGTTACCGCCATTCAGAACTGCGGATCAATGGGAAAGTGATCGGGCAATTTGGCGATGAACCACTGGAAAAAGGAATGAAGAAACCGTCCTTCCTCTGGAAACGCGCGGCCGATCCGGTGGAATTGTCCAAGGGGAAACTTGAAGTCGAACTGATCCCGAATTCCGGATTTGAACGAGTGGATGTGATCGTTCTGACTCCTGATGAAAAATTTGATCCGGCAACGATCAAATCGATTCCGGAGCTCCTCCCGCTGAAGGCCGGACTTGAAAAGGTTTCCGACATGCTTCCGAAGACGATCGGGAAAGGTGCGCCCGTCCTGATTCTGGCGGGAGGACGCCCCTGGGTTGGAGAAGGACTTGCTTCTATGATCGCGCAAAGCGGGTGTGCTGTCACGGGGCTGAGCTCCGAATATCTGGACGGGTTCGGAGGCACTTCCATCAAAGCTTTTATCACGGACAAAACGGAACCGACTCCGAAAGATGGGATTACTCCGGCTCTGAAGGAACTGAACCGATTCAAGTTGGTGATCGTGACGGGGATTCCGGAAAAAATGCTTGCAAAGTTTTATACCCCGGAACGGATCGGGGCTTTGCGCCGTTATGTGGAATTCGGAGGATGTCTTCTCCTTGGGCGCAATACTCCTGCGGCGGTCGGCGATCTGTTGCCCGTGATTCCCGGGAAAATGAGCCCGAAAAGCGAAGACTGCATGGTAAAGCGCCCGGAGGGAAAAAGTTTTGCCGTTCTTCCGAAGGAATGGAAACTGACCTCCCGATATCGTGAAGCGACGCTGCGTCCGGGAGCAAAACTCCTCGCCCCCATTCTGGACGCGGAGGGAAAAAAAACGGGAATCTTTCTTGCGGAGCAGAAACTCGGGAAAGGGAAAGTCGTTTTTTTCAATGAAGAATGGGAAAACCGGCAGGGGCTTGTCCAACTGTGTTCTTGGGCTTATGGAAAGGCGCTGATGATCGGGATTGCCGCCGAAGCGGGCGGTTTGAACCTGAACCTGGAAAGCGGAATTTATAATTTGACCCCGCCGCCCGCGCACAAGACGCATGAATCGCTGGCTCTGAAAGTGACTCTGCCGGAACTTTCGCTTCAGGATTCGAAAAGCCCGGTGAAAATTTCCGGGCGCGAGGTGACGTTCGGCGAGGGAATGCGCCTTGCCGCCGGAGAAGACGGGACTGTCGAGGTGTTCTGGCCCGGTCAGAAGGAGGCGCTGGTCCGGAAATTGGCGCCGCCCGTCTTCACCTTCGCCGATGGGCCGACGGTAATGGACGACGCCTCCTTCGAGGCTGTCACGAAAGACGAGAAACTCAAAGAGTTCGCATTGAAGTGGCGTCTGGACAAAATCACGGCGGACGGACCTGTGGCGATCCTGCATTTCACCGGAAGTAACGGAAGCGCGTTTGATTGGCAGTTTAAAAGCGGCCACCTTCAGTTGGACGGCCGCACATTCAACGGGTTTGCCGACAGGATCTCCCTCCGGAAATTGCCGTTTCTGGCGGAGTCGATGGAAATGACTTCTCAAATTGCAATGAGTCCGGAAGGACGCCGTGTGCGGCGTTTCGCCTGTTACAATTCTCCCCGAGGATATGCGGAATTCGACCTGTCCGGAAAGAAGGATACCGAAGTACGCTACGGCGGCTTTTTCGGGGACGGACAGCCCTTCACCTGGCTGGTGTCCGATCACGGAATTTATACGGATTTCGTGGCTTCTCCCTGTTCGATCTCGGCCCATCAGGGAGTGAAAACCGGAGAAGGAAGCGTGTCGCAGCGGATTCTGTTGAAAATCGGACGGCGCAAAGCTCCGGTTTCCGGGGAATTCGTGTGGCATATGTTTTCGCCGGGTTCTGAACGCGGCAACAACGACTGGATGGCGATGTATCAGTTCCAGCGTGAAAACCTCCGCCGGGGCGTCGGCCTGCGGTCGATTCCGCCCGAGCCGATGGCCACCCATCAGAACGTCTGCACGAAAGAACAGATCGCGGCTTCGCTGGCCGTCGCGAAAAAACTTGGATTTAAAATGTATCATCTTCCGTGGTGTCCTTCGGCCATTGAAAAACTCGACAGTGAAAATTCCCTGAAGGCTTTTTCAGAAATTCGCGCCGCGGGACTTCTTCCCACTCCCTGGACGGCCGGGGATTATTCCCACGGCGACAGCGAAAAGATTTTCGAGAACAAGTCCTGGTATCTGCATGACGCCAAAGGAAAACTTTTCCAGTATTTCGGAAAATATCCGGTGCTGGACCTCAACAACGGAGATTTCCGGAAATGGTATTACGGTGTCATTGAAAGAGCCATCAAAGG
>CAYWZD010000617.1:0-2573 GCA_964462755.1 uncultured Victivallales bacterium
TCGGAAACGAAGTCGAACTGGATTTTGAGTTCGTCCAGCATCCGGACGGCGGCCCGGCAGCCGACACTTGCCGGCGCATAATATCTTTCATAACGGGGATAGACGAGCGCGACATCGTTGTCGTTTTCAGCGTCGATCACCCATTCGTCATACTGCTGCATGTTCTGATACACTTCGCGGATGCGGTCGAATACGGGAAGATCGAGGTCGCCGCGCGGATGATAGTGCCCGCCGATGTCGGGCCTCATGCCGTTGGCCGCGCCGTAGAACAGGTCGAACTCAAGACCTTCCGCCGTGCGGAGTCCGCCGAAGTCGCCCCAGTTGTTGAAACGCCCGGTCATATTCAGGACGCTCTTCTCCGGTCCGGCGATCGTGCGCATATAATGGGCGAAGGAGGGCAGGCAGTCATATCCCCAGCCGGCCGTCGGGAGGCATTCGCATTCGAGGTGGCTTTCCATGCCGATGACCTCTTCGAACGGGCGTCCGTTGAAGAACATCAGGGCATCGGGCTTCACCTTGCGGATGGCGTCGTTCAGGAACACGCACATGCGGTGGACGGAAAACGCGCTGAACTTGAGGACTTCCTCGCGGTTGGTGTAGTCGATCCCCTTCTCCTTCATCTCTTTCACGCAGCGGGGACAAACGCAGTCGGAAGCGCCGAGGCAGTCGAAGAAAAAGCCGTCGAAACGGTAGTTTTTGACCAGTTCCAGCGCCATGTCGCGCATGTGTTCCCGGAAGGGGGAATTGTAGCAGACCTGATGGTAGAACGGGTTGGCCTTGTCCTTGCGGAGTTCGAGGGAAAACGGAAGGTCTGCCCAGTCGAGATGGGCGAGAGTCTCTTCTTCGCTGAGGTGTCCATTGAAGTAGAGGCTCAGGCGGATGTCCTTCTTTGTGCAGGATTTACAGAGCTTTCCGATGAGGTCGTATTGGAGCGAAGGATGACGTGTGCCGATTTTTGTGTTGTAGTAGGCGCTGCCCTGATTGCAGCGGGCGTGGAATGTGAGAAAATCGACGCCGCAGGCTTTCACCTGGTCCGTGAAGGCTTCCACATCGAATTTCGCCCCGACGTCCGGAATGGTCGCCAGCGTGTGAAAGTCATAGAAAAGTGCATACTTGAATTTAGCCATGTCGAGTCCTTTTTTTTGAAAGAATCAATGATCGTCCATATTCGAATTGCAGAATCATTCAAATTGCGAGTTCTCTACTATATGCTCGGCCCCTTCCGTTTTTTTGACGCGTCCGGATCGGGAAAGATTCTTATCCCCCTCGCGGATCGACGTCCTCTGCTCTTGGTTTGGAATCATTCATAAAACAGCGAGACACTGGAAACATGAACTTCAAAAATACTTTCCGAACAGGATTTTTCAATCCCCGGATTCATCTTTTCTCTGAAAAATACGGGAACGCACAATGCCTCCGGAATAAAAAACAGGAGCGATTTTCAATCTCCGCCCTTGACAAAAAAAGATTTCCGGATATAATATTATTAAACCGATTTAATAAACTGTATCCCGGAGCATTTCCGATGCCCGTAACGATCAATGACATTGCACGGCTGGCCAACGTGGATAAAAGCACGGTTTCAATGACGTTGAGGAATCATCCGAACGCCCGGAACCTCCGCGCCGAAACCCGGGAACGCATCCGGAAGATCGCCCATGAACTCGGATATCAGAGCAACGCAAGCGCGGTTTCCATCCGGACGGGACAGGTCAACACCATCGCGGTCGTCGGTGAATTCGGCAGGGAACGGATGGTCATGTATTCCGCCAATCTGGCGGGAATCATTCAGGAGGCATCCCGCCTGAATTTCGGAATCAAACTCTTTTCGGATCAGGATTTGAAGCAGACCTTCGCAGACATCAACGCAAACCGCATCCGCCACATCATCTCCATGAGCGTGGAAAAGGAGAAAAGGGAAGAAACCGCGGAATATGTGCGAAAACTCGGGTTGGAACTCGTTTATATCTATGAACATCCGCATGACGGACACCCGTGCGTCAATATCGACAATGCCGAAGCCGCTTCGCAGGCGGTCCGGTATCTTGCTTCCCTCGGGCACAGGAAAATCGCATTGGCCTGCGTTCCTCATCTTTTTCATTATATTGAGGAAAGGCATGAAGGGTATTTGCGCGGACTGGAACAGAGCGGGCTCTCACCCGATCCGGAACTGATTTTCTGTTCGGAAGATACGGAGATGCATATCCGCCGTCTGCTTGCCCTTCCCGTCCGGAAACGACCGACCGCCATTTTCGCCATCGGCGACAATCTGGCCATGCTGGCGGAAAAAACCGCGGTCCGGGCCGGTCTCCGTCTCCCGGACGACCTTTCCATTTTCGGGTTCGGCAATGATCCCGCCGGCAAATATGCGCTGTCCGCCCTCTCCACCATTGAAGAATGTTTTGAACAGCGCGGCCAAATCGCTGTCAAAATACTTATAGAAAAGAAGTGCGGGATCTGCCCGGCGAAAACGGATTTTTATCTTGTCCCTCCCAAGCTGGTGATTCGGGAGTCAACCAAGCAACCCAATGGAAAGAAGGGGTAAAAAATGGAAAACATCAAGAAAAGAATGC
>CAYWZD010000618.1:0-2568 GCA_964462755.1 uncultured Victivallales bacterium
AATTTGGCTCCGGACGATACCGGGAAAAAGTCCACTGTGCAAAAAACTCCGTATACGATCTCTGGCAATCATGGCCTCTTTCTCAGCAAATTGCCAGAAGAACAACAACCGCTCAATTTTTCATACTTTTCCAGATTGTTTCAACACTAGCATTCCGGCATCCAAATATTTTCTAGCCTTTGATGTTACTGCAGAAAGGCCAAATAATTTGACGGTTTCCCGATACAGAGTATCCCGCTCACAAGAGTTGACGTCCATAAGTACCTCATACATGGCGTTAGCAAGTTCTTCTGGAGGGATTTCGTCAATGGCACGTTTGGAATTTTCATCTGTTGGCACACGATAGTCAGCATAAGTGGAGGGCGATTGATCGCAGGTGTCAGCGCTGATCTCATTTGTCCGGATTTCGCCGATCTCAAATGTCCCTGGATATTCTTCTGAATCTTCTTCCTTTGCCGCGTAAGCGGCCTGTTTTTGCCTTTTTCTTCAGAAAAACTTCAAAAAAAATCATTTTCTTCCTTCCTCTTTATCTTCTTCCGCCACTCTATTGATATTTTTTCAGACAAAAGAGTGGAAGGAAAATGAAACAACGATTAAAAAAGTACCGGTGTGAGCATTGCGGAGAGCTTTTTATTCCAAGTCCTTACAATGCCTATCATCAGCGCTACTGCGGTAAAGATGAGTGCCGCAAGGCGAGTAATCGTGCCGGTTCAAAGAACTACAGGAAAAATAAAAGGGACGATCCTGAGTTCAAAAAGAAAGAGACCGAACGCATGTATCGCTGGCGGCAAAACCATCCGGATTATCGAAAAAAAGCAAAATCAAAAAAAATGCGAAAAAAGTTGGAATCCGATGGTGTGTTACGTGATTTCGCTCCGGTTCAAATTGATGCTGAATTTCATGTGTTACGTGATTACTTGTATCGGCAAGAGCTTTGTTTGAAAGGCCTTGCGATACATTTAAATGGAGGGTCACGTGATGACATTGGCAGTTTGCTGAATCATTACTATGATATTGGCAAGCATTTTTCAGATGAGGCTGAAAAATCATTAGAAAAAGGAGATTTTGCCCATGTCAAGCAAGGAAATCATTTGTCCGGGGCGGTTGAGGCATCTGCCGGAGGGATTCGGCTGGATCGATCACCGCCTGGTGCGTGAAAAGATCATCGGCAACTACAGTTGCGAGGCGCTGGCGTTGTATTTATTTCTGCTCACCGTGGCGGACGAAGACGGGGTGTCGTGGTATTCCGACGCCTCGATTGAGGGCCGTCTGCAGTTGGCTCCTGAGGTGCTGAAAAGTTCCCGCCGGGAGTTGTCCGAGGGGAAGCTTATTGCTTATCGGCGTCCTTATTATCAGGTGCTTGAGCTGCCGCAGCCGGAAAAAGCCCAGGCATTTCGTAGCGCGTTATCGGAAGCATTGCAATCGGCGGATGATGAAGCGGATAGTTTTCGGCGTCAACCCGCGGGAACGGAAGGGCTGGGAGTGAGTCTGTATCCGAAAGACGGGATTTACCGTCGCCCGGAAGAGGTGTGCGACGCGTTGCCGCTGAAGACGATCATCGCCGCCATGGCCGGAGGTGCGCGATGAATCCGGTAAGCCAACATCTGTTGATCCATCGTCTGGCCGAGGACGAAAAGCTGAACGCGACACAAATCGCGGGCAAACTGAATATCAGCGCCAAAACCGTCAGGAGGCATCTGAAAAAGGAACGTTACTGGGTGGAGCAACCGCGAAAAATCGTTTGCAAGCTGGATGCCTATAAGGAACGGATCAAGGAACTGCTTGAACGTCAATCCTACACGGCGGCGCAACTGTTCCACATGATGCGGGAAGAGGGATATTGCGGCTGCGAAAGCGTCCTGCGAGAGTTTGTCGCGAAGGTGCGGCCGAAGCGCCAAGCTCCGTATCTTACGCTCCATTTCGAGCCGGGGCAGACAGCCCAGGTCGATTTCGCCGACTGCGGATTCATTCATATCGGCGAATGTCGCCGCAAGCTGTATGCTTTTGTGATGGTGCTGGGCTACAGCCGGATGATGTTCGTAAAATTCATCCTGCGCCAGAGCATGGAACACTTTCTGGCCGGACATCGTGAAGCCTTCGAATATTTCCACGGGGTAAGTCGTGAGATTATGGTCGATAATTGCAAAGCCGCAGTGGTGAGATCGTCGAATTTCGGCGTTCCGGACATCAATCAGCGCTATGCCGATTGCGCTGTCCACTATGGCTTTAACGTCCGTCCCTGCGGGGTTCGCAAGGCCAATGAAAAAGGGGCTGTCGAGCGGAGTATAGGCTATTTACGCACAAGTTTTCTCAACGGGATCGATCTGGAAAACACCACGCTGGCAGCGCTCAATCACGGTATCCGCCAATGGATGGACTCGGTCGCCAATGTCCGAGTCCATGGCTCTTCCGGAAAAATACCGGACAACCTGTTCAGCGAAGAACGCCGGGCGCTTCGTCCACTGCCGACGCTGCCCTATGACTGCGGCGTAATCGTCCGTTCCCGCGCCGACCGGCAGTACCGCGTTACCTTCGAATCGAACCGTTATTCGGTTCCGCCCGAATTTG
>CAYWZD010000619.1:0-2565 GCA_964462755.1 uncultured Victivallales bacterium
AGCCTTGCATCGAACGGCAGTTTTGCCGCATAATTCCGCTGCTTGCGGATCACTTTCTTTTTATAAGCCATGCTTGCCTCGATTCCGTGAATGGTTTGTTTTCCGTGCCTTTACGCCAGCGCCGCCGCCAGTGCATACGCCAGACCGATCAGACCGGCCAATCCGAGCCCGACCGCCATATAAATGCCCGTCTCCGCCGTTTCCGCATCCGTATGGCCTTGTCCGCCCCGGATTCCGGCGCTTTCCGCGAATTCCTGATAGTCTGTCATTTCTTTGCCCTTTCACTTGAATTGCGCCGGTCTTTCCCGGCTGTCAGCCTGTGGGAATCAGGGGAACCACTCCCGCCCGGATGCTTCGGCGGACATCCGGCCGCTGCCGAATGGAAAGGAAACCTGAACCCTTCGGCGGCGGATTCCATCAGTCCTCGAATCCCTCGAAAGGCTCTTCCTTTACGCTGAAGTCAACCGTATCTCCGAAGTGAATCTGCTTGACGCGGTCCCGGTCAACGACGGCCAGGACGCGCTGAAGCATCCCTTTCGGGACATCCTTCCAGTCTTCGACCGCCAGCGCTTCCAGCGTCTCTTTTTTCGGGTTCAGACGGACTACGATATACCGGACTTCCTTGCCGGTTTCCAGCTGATCCACGGATTCGAACTTCACCGTCGAACCGTCCGGCAGCTTTACGGTTCCCGCGAAGTCGTTTCGGATGTTCTCGCCGGAAATCATGATGAATTTTTCGTAGCCGCCCCAGTTCGATGCCACGTGCTGAACGCGAAAACCGCCCTCATAGCTGTTTTGCGGACGGACCACCTGGGGAATCGGGCGCGGTATGATGCTGACGCCATTTCCCTGGTTGACAACCTCTTCCCGCGAATACTTGTTCTTCCTGACTGTTTCCATTTTTACAAATCCCTTCCGTTTGATTCTTTTCAAAGTGCCGGTCTTTCCCGGCTGCCATATCTTTTACGCTTTGCAAGTGATCCGCAAGTGATCCGCAAGTAATCCCATGCCTCTCAGCGCACCGGGGATAAGCCGTCCGTCCTTTTCCGGGGAAAGGCACCGGAGCGTGCTTGCACTCCAGCCCCCGGAGGACGTTTTTTTCTGATCCGTCAGAAGCTCAGTTCCTCGTATTTTGCCTGGTCAAGCTGATCCAGGGAAATCGGCATTGTGCTGATCGCGTTGACCCTGTCGCAGGAGGTGAAACCGTTCGACTGCTTCAGGACGATATACTTTCCATCGGCCTGTTTCCAGCAGAGATAAGACGCGTTGGAATACGTGATGGTTCTGCTCGGCGTCTTGGTGAGGAGGTCCCTGTAATTGCTCATTTGTGAATCCTTTCCTTATGGATTTTTGAGTTCGTTTTCATATCTTTGCCACTCGGCGCGATTTTCGGAGCATACCGAAGCCAGACACGCAGGGCCTTGTTGTCCAGTCCGGCGGCCCAGGGGAGTATTTCGTCGGTGATTTTACCGCTCTTCCTGCCTTCCGCAATCAGACGGCCCTTTGCTTTCTCCCTGGCGGCCGTTTCCGCCTCCACTACGTATTCCAGGCCTGCCGGGGAAAGAGCGACCGCATGGAACATCATCCGGATGGATTCCGCTTCAAACTGCTTGAATTCCCTGGAATACATGAATCTGGAAAGATTGTTGCTGTTCAGCCCGTATTTCCTTGCCGTTTCCTCCAGATACGCGCCGTCCTTGAGTTCAAGAAAAATCCGGAAACGGGTCGTATACGGCAGCCGGGAAACAAGGCTCCGGGGACCTCCCTTGTTGCAGTCCTTGAGATTTGCCGGAATGGTCATTTTGCGCCCCCGTTTCTGCCGTAACGGGCGTTGAATTTGTCTACCTGTCCGCCGGATTTCCGGCGCTCCTTCATGACCGCCACGAGCAGATTCTGGACTTCGCAGAAACGCTTCCGGTCTTCCGATCCTTCCACGCTTTCCCCGGCTTCCAGTTCCACCAGACGCACAATCTGGTTCAGGCGGCTTCCCCCTTCGATCAGACCGGCGATCACTTCCAGCTTCGCCGCGTCCATTCCTTCCGTGAGACGCATGATCCGTTCACGGCCTTCCGGGAGAGGAACGCCCGCGCCGGGTCCGGAGGCAAACGGAATTTCCGGTTCGGCCTTGGGAGCGGCTTCCCCGGGTACGACGGAGGGTTCGGATTCCGGGAAGGGAGCGGCCCCGGCTCCGCCGTTCTCCGGCGCGGGCGTTGTATTTTTGAATTCCGTGCGGACCGTCTCCGCGATCCGTTCCAGAAGTTCTTTCATCTGGTCTTCCGCGATCCGGACGCCTTGCGGTGTCCCGGCGGGCTGCTCCGGCTCCGCCGCGCGGGGTTCTTCTTCCGCTGTCAGGGGAACTTCCGGCTGCTCTCCTGCCTCTTCGCCGGGTTCCAGCGGGAAAAGCCCCAGAAAGTCCGCCAGGACGTCAATGTCCCGTTCGTCGCGATACCGGTACAGCCGCGCCACCAGCGGCAGGATTGCCGCCTTTTCTTCACTGTTCATCATGAGACTCCTCCCCTTCAATAAATAGGCCGGTCCCTTTTTCGGGGGACACCGGCACGTTGT
>CAYWZD010000620.1:0-2563 GCA_964462755.1 uncultured Victivallales bacterium
GTGCGTTCCATCGTCTTGCAGCTCTTGCACCACTCCGCATGGAAATCGATCAGGATCAGTTTGCCGGATTTCGCCGATTCCTTCAGGGCCTCTTTCAAGGCAGCCTCATTCCGCGCCATCTTTTCCAGGGACCCGGCGGAAGCCGTTCCGATTTGGAAGGCGGTGTATCCATAGTAAATGCCGATCAGAAGAATGATCGCGCCGAACCCGTATTTTACATATTTCATCCATATGCCGGGTTTCGGCATCACGGAAAATCCGGCTGCGGCAATCGGCCACGGCAGCGCCATTCCGAGTCCCAGCACAAACGGCAGAATCAATCCGATGTGCTGTCCAGAATTATACATCCGGCTGGACTGGAGAAGCGCCGCCACCACCACCGGCGCCACACACGCTCCGGCAAGGATCGCGGCCAGCGCGCCCATGGCGAAGATTCCAATCAGCCGCGCCCCGGAAAGGGACCTGAATTTGGAATCGTATTTGGAAAAATCAAGAATGAAAAGGTCAAACAGGGAAAGTCCCAGCACAATGAAAAGAAGCGCCACCAGCCCGTTGAACCACCACGTGGAATCGATCACGCCGAAACTCGAACCGGTCAGAACTACCGCCACGCCGACCACTCCGTAGGCGACGGCAATCCCCGCGCCGTAAATCAGCCCGCGGAACATGCAGACCGCACGGTTTCCCGTCTTCGCCCCGATAATCGCCAGATTGATCGGAATCATCGGAAGGACGCAGGGCGTCAGGTTCAATGCGATGCCGCCCAGAAACGTCAGCAGCAGAATCATCAGAAAATTCTGTCCGGTAAAGCTCAGGAACAGTTCGCGTTTCTCCCCCTTCAGAAACGCGATGAACTCGGGAGCTCCGAGATAACCGGATTCCGCACGCACAATCTCATATCCGGGAAATCCCTTTACTTCCTTTTCCGGCTCCTTTTTTTCCGGTCCCTTCACGACTTCTGGAAAAAGCGTTTTCGGGGAACTCACTATTTCCGGCTTATCAAAGGTAAATTCTTTGCTTCCGGGGAGAAAACACATGGCGGGACGGCCTTCCGCGGCCTCCGCACATCCCTGCCAGCGAAGAAGAAGCGTCAGAGGAAAACTTCCTTTTCCCAGTTTGAACTTCCACGCATGGACGGCGCCTCCCTGATAAACTTCCGTTTTCCCGGAAAACGAATCTTCATGCGGAACCGTTCGAGGCGTTTCTGAAGCTGACAGGCTTTTCCCGTTCTGAAGGACTTCCGCCGAAGTCGACTTCTGGTACAGATACTGTCCTTTCGGAATCGTGACCGACACCGTCAGCAGATTTTCCGAAATCGTATATTTCCAAGTGGAACGATCCGCCGCCCGGATTCCCGCCGTAACGAAAAAAAGGAGACACAGCCCCATGAGAAGTTTTTTCATATTCTTCCCCTTTTTTGTGTGGTGCAAATACTGTTCAAAAAGAACTGCTTACGAAATTTCTTTCAGAAACAGCCCGATCTTGTCCATGGCTTCCTTGATCCCCTCCATGGAGGTGGCGTAGGAACAGCGCACAAAACCTTCTCCGCACGAACCGAAAGCGGTTCCGGGAACGACGGCGACTTTCTGGCTCATCAGCAGCCGGGTGGCGAAGTCCTTTGAACTCAGTCCGGTGGACGTGATGTTCGGGAACACATAAAACGCACCTTCGGGCTTATGGCATTTCAGTCCATGCTTGTTCAGGCTTTTGACGATGTAGTTGCGCCGGTCGCAGTATTCCTGCTTCATGGCAAGCATGTCGTTGCGCCCGTTGCGGAGAGCTTCCAGAGCGGCCTCCTGGGCGGTGATGCCGGCACAGAGCATCGAATACTGGTGAATCTTCATCATCGCATCGATGACCTCCGCCGGGCCGCAGGCGTATCCGATGCGGAACCCTGTCATGGCGAACGCCTTGGAAAAACCGTGGAGGAAGATGGTCCGCTCCTTCATTCCCGGCATCGCGGCAATGGAAGGAACCCGTTCCCCGTAAGTGAGTTCGGAATAGATATGGTCGGCAATCACCAGAAGGTCGTGTTTGATGGCGATTTCCGCGATTTTCTTCGTCTGTTCCAGCGACAGAGTGGCGCCGGTCGGATTGCACGGAAAGTTCAGAAGAATGGCGCGGGTTTTCTTCGTGATCGCCCGTTCGAGATCGGCCGGGTCCAGCGAAAAGTCGTTCTTTTCGAACGTCTTGACCGGGACAGGAACCCCGTGCGCCATCCGGATTTCCGGACTGTAGGAAACATAACACGGTTCGTGGTAAATGACCTCGTCGCCGGGACTGGTGATCGCACGGATCACCAGATCCAGCGCTTCGCTCACGCCGACCGTGATGATGCACTCGTGCACGGGATCGAATTCCAGTCCGTAGTCCGTGGAAAGATAATGGCAGATATCCTTGCGCAAAGGAAGTATGCCGAGGTTCGACGTATAATGGGTGTGTCCCCGTTCAATGGAATACAGGGCGCTCTCGCGCACGTTCCAGGGAGTCACGAAATCCGGTTCGCCTATTCCGAGGGAAATCACATCGTCCATCGTGCTGACCAGCTCGAAAAAGTCGCGGA
>CAYWZD010000621.1:0-2560 GCA_964462755.1 uncultured Victivallales bacterium
CGCGATTTGGAACGCCGGGCCGAATATGCCTCCGAGGAACCCGTTTACGGAATCTATTATCTTGAGCTGAATCCCCGCATGGATGTTGTTGCTGCGAATCTGCGCCGTTTCTCCGATGAGGAACTGGCGCGGGAGAAAGCCCAATGGCGGAAGCTCGCCGCGTTGGCCGATACCGTTGTCGCAGGAAATGTTCTCGAACAAAATGCTCAAGTCACCGAAAACCTGATTCAGAGCTTGAGACAACCGCCGAATATAGTTCTCATGTTTTTCTTTGCCGACGGATTGCGGGCGACCTTTCTGGAATATTCCCGCGAACTGGTCGATATCCTTTCTAGTGACGCATGGCAGTCACGCGAAGATTTCAGGAAATTCCACACACGGATGGATCGCCTCGGAGGTCTTCACTGGATGTGGGCTATCAGTAACCAAATGGGACTCAAGGAATCTGAGAAAAAAGATCGTGACCCGTCCCCGGATTATTTCCTGTTGAATATAGCGTCCCGGTTTCGTGCGGTCTGCCGTCTGGCGGAGGCGGGAATCGGACTGGAACAGTATCGCCGTCAGTATGGCCGTTATCCGGAAAAACCGGAGCTTCCGACGGATCCATTCGACGGCAAACCTCTGCGATATCTTCCGGGAGTGGCGATCTACAGTGTCGGCCCCGACCGGAAGGATAACGGCGGCAAAACGGAGCCGGGCAACAATGGTGCATCTCCCGACATCGTTTTTTCTCTGGAAGAAGAAAATTGACTGCGAGTTATTTCTTTGTCTATCGGAGACATAATGACTTTATAGGGCAGATACCTGATTTTTTTCCCTTTTTCTTTTGTAAGCGTCTTGACAATGAGGTTTTCGTGGATATAATATAAGACAGATAAGGACAGATGGAGACAAATAATGACAAGGTCCAGTGTAGCTTCGGGAAACGGCAGCCAGTCGGCATATGTCGCGGTGATGATCGAAAACGATATTCTGAGCGGGAGGCTTCCGCCGAATTCCCCGCTGAAAAGCATCCGGGAATTGGCGAAGGTCTACCATGTGACCCGCACCGTCATCAGCAGCGCGCTGGACATCCTTGAACGGAAAAATCTCGTGACCCGGATCTCGCGGAAAGGGCTCTTCGTCAAGGGGAAGTCGGCGGGGGAGGGGATGACCGATGTCCTGTTTTTCGCGATGGACCGTGAACCGGCGAAAAGCGCATTCGTCACCCAGATGCTCCAGTTGATCCATTCCCCGCACACTCGCGGAAAATTCAATTTCACGATCCGTCTGGCCTCCTCCCAGAGCGAAGAAAATATCGGGCATCTGGAAGAAGAACTTTTCCGCATGGAAAAATTCGGGTATCCGGACTGCGCCATCATCATTCCGATCAACTTCACCCGGCGGGAAGTGGAGCAATGCCTGAAACTTCCCTATCCGGTGGTGTTTCTCGGCGATTTCAATGACGGCGACCACGAAGATCTGAATTACTATCGGATTACGCCGTCTTGCCACCGTGAGAAATCCATTATCCGGTATGCGAAGGAACGGGGATATACGAGCTTGACCAATATCGTTGCCGAAATGACCTTGAATGCGAAATTTGAAATTTCCGGCAACGAACTGCTGAAAAAGGAAGCGCGCCGTGCCGGTCTCCGCTTCAGCACGCTGATGATTCCCGGGAAGAATTATCCGGAGGCGGTCCGAATCCTTCCGTTTATTCTGGAGAAAAACCGAAAAGAAATCTGCGCGTCGGATCTTCTGTTCAGCGACTGGCTTCCGTTCCCGAAGATGGACTTCAAACTTCCGGAGCACATCAACGGGGTCCGTCTTCCGGACTCGGAAACCCCATGGATGCAGATTGACTACGAACCGCTTTTCGAACGGCTTCTGTGCATGGTGGATCATGCGAAGAGGAATCCCGGCGGCGGAAAGATCGATGTTGTGGAGCTGTCCCACGTTTCGCTTGAATCCAGGACCGGACTTTCCTTATCCGTCCCGGATTCCGAGGAGAAATCGAAACTGAGTCCTATATCAATATAAATCAAGAGGAGAATGGATCATGAGAGCTGGAAACGAGAGGCGGTTCTTAATTCCCGTGAGAAAAAGAATTTTCACATTGATAGAGCTTCTGGTTGTGATTGCGATCATCGCGATTCTGGCCGGGATGCTTCTTCCGGCCTTGAATCAGGCGCGGGACATGGCGAAAAAGATCAATTGCGTATCCCGGCTGAAACAACTGGGGACGGCGGTAACCCAATATGTCAGCGACTATAAGGAATTTTATCCGGACAAGGTGAACAGCTATCTGAATCCGCCTTCCTATGCAATGGGGGTGCTGCAGGTGAACGATCTGGCGCCTTATATCGGTTCGAGACGTCCGTCAAACGCCCTGTCCGGCGCCGGAACTTTCAGTTCCTACAAGAATGTTTCTTATGACCGCCTTTATGATGCGGCCTCTCCGGTATATCTCTGTCCGGCGACGGACAGCACGGATGTGACGGTGAACAATTTTGCCTGGAACGCCTACGTCTGCAGCAATGCAAAAACCGTGGTCGCCAATATCCGGAAACTGTCCCAG
>CAYWZD010000622.1:0-2553 GCA_964462755.1 uncultured Victivallales bacterium
ATGATCGAACAGCAGCTCGGGCAGCGCGACAGCTCGAAATACACCTATATTTTCCGCATCGGCCGTTCCAAATACGACTCCATGATCGTCACCGTGTTCTGCTCCGATTCCCTGTATCTGAAGCCCGGCGACAGCATCCAGCCCGCCGAATGGGCTCGGGGAGAGGGCTATTGGGCAAATCATCTCGACACCGAAAATTCCGCCTACACCGCCATGAAAGGAATCCTTGCCATGCACAATATGCAGAAAATGGCGATGACCGCCGACGGTCGCGCCGACGCCTATCCCATGACGTGGATCAAGGATACCAACCGTTACCGGTATTATTATACGGATTCCTCACGGCCTCTGGCGACGCTCGGCGACTGGTTCAGAATTAAAGACAGACCTTGAACGGAGATTTCAAATGCGTTTTCTCATTCCTGTATTGTTTCTTTCCCTGATGTTATCAGGAACGGTCCACGGAACACCTTCGCAAAGTGTTTCAATCCCCGCCGATATTTCCGCCGTGGTCGTCCCGGTGTCGCCATCTCCTTCCGAGCTGAATGCTGCGCAGGAACTTGCCGAACATCTCTCCAAGGCGTCCGGGACAAAGATTTCCTGCGTAAAGGAGTCCTCTTCGCCTGCTCTGAAAAATGCAATTTACGTGGGCCGGACCCGTTTCGCATACTCGAAAAAGATCGATCCGCATTTCATGGGGCGGGAAGAGTGGCTGATCCGGTCCTTTCCGGATGGCGTTGCGATTGTCGGCGGAGGAACCTGCGGAACCCTTTATGGCGCGTATGAATTTCTGGAGAGATTTGCGGGAATCGTATGGGTCGACGAACGTTTCACCTATATTCCTCCGTCAGATCCGGTTCTTCTTCCGGAGAAAATCGATCTGCGCGGAAACCCGGCCTTCGCTTACCGCGGCATCTATGTCTGTTACAGCAACCATCCCGAACGCAGAATCCGTTTTCTTTCCCGCTCCCGTGAGAACATCTTCTGGGAGGAAAAAATTCCGGAAAAACTTTCCGCCGCAATCGGATATACTCCGGTGTTCGGCAGTCCGCAGCCGCTCAACACCCTGTTCTTTTACGTAAAAGAGTGGCCGGAAATGGGATATGAGGACTGTTATTCCCTCGACGAAGCGGGGAAACGGGTACGTCCTATCGATATTTTCGGGCCCGGCCAGATTTGCTTCTCAAATCCCCGCGCCCGGGAAAAATTTGCCGGGCAGATGATCGGCTACATCGAAAAAGACCGCAAGCTGAATCCAGACAATCCGCCCCTGCTCTACAACCTTTCGGTCAATGACATCAAAGACATCTGCCATTGTCCGGAATGCACCGCCCGGACGCAGAAATACGGAAGCCCTTCCGGAGGAATGCTGGAGTTCGTCAATTCCGTTGCGGAGGCTGTGGAAAAAAAATATCCCGATGTGCGAATCCAGACATCCGCATATCTTTCCTTCGAGAAAGCGCCGTCAGGGGGAATCGTTCCGCGCCGGAATGTGACGGTACGCGTATCTCCGAGCCGCTGGGGCAGCGGTTTCGACACCATGCGTCCGCTCACCCTGCCGAGAAACCTGAAGACTCTTGAAACGCTCCGCACATGGAGCTCCCTCGGTTCGATTCAGATATGGAACTACTGGGTCCTCTTCGGAAGGAATCCGGACAAGAATGCGTGCCTAGTCAACCTGGAGGCCATCCGTTCAAATCTGAATACATATCTCGACAACGGTGCCGACTATGTTTTCAGCGAATGCGAGTTTCCTGAAACCACGACTTTTCATGCGCTGCGCGTATGGATCGGATACAAACTCAAGTGCGACCCGCGTCAGGAACTGGCGCCGCTGATCGCGCGTTTCATGAAGGCTTGTTACGGGGAGGCCGCGCCTTTCATGAAAGATTATTACGATCTGGTGTCCGAAGCTCAGAAAACCGCGCCCGAACTGGATACCCGCGGCGCGCTGGAACGCAAATATCTCAACGCCGATTTCTTCCGGAAGGCGGAAGGATTCATCCAGTCTGCGCTGAATGCGGTTCGGAACGATCCTGAAAGAACTTTGCGCGTTCTTCAGGAACGAATCCCGCTGGACATCGCCCGGCTGCTCTGCTGTCCCGACATCCCCGGGTTCAAGCCGGACGCCGCCGAGGTTGCCGCGCGTCTTTCCCGGGACTGGCCCGAGGCGGCCCGCCAAACGCTGGCCGGCGGAACCCTTGACAAATCTCTGGCGCAAATTCATGAATTTTTCCGCGAGAACAGCGTCCGCAAGCCCGGCGCGCGCTATCCGGTCCCCAGTAAACTCGCCGACAAGGAAATATATGAAATCACAGCCACGGATTTCAACCAGTTCGAAGATCTGAAGTTTTACGGCGTCCGCATGAACGACGATCCCGAGGCCGCCGGAGGAAAGGCCATGGGCGTGGACAAGTCCCCGAGAATCGCCGATCCGGAGGCGTTCCATGCAAAGGCATTCAACGCGGGAATCAGGGACCGCACCAACAGCAGGATGCTTCTGTCCGCGGTGATTCCGAAAGACCGTATTCCGCAGGACGAAAAATACCATTT
>CAYWZD010000623.1:0-2552 GCA_964462755.1 uncultured Victivallales bacterium
ACCCCGCGACCTCCGGAAAGAAATGGTGCGACAGCGTGGTGGACGGCATTCCGGACGTCCGTCCGAGTCCCGGCTGGTATCCCTGCAGCGACTATCCCGCCTTCCTGAGCCGCATCCGGGACGCGGTCCACAAGGTCAACCCCGATGTGGAAGTCATTTTCAGCACCTACAACTGGGGCTGGGCTCCGTTGGAGACCCGCGTTAATTTCCTGAAGAGTTTCCCGAAAGGCATTACTCTTCAGATCACCTATGAAATCTTCAAGCAGCACCAGATCGGCGAACTCAAATGTCCGGTCATGGATTACACCATTTCCGCCGCCGATCCCGGCTACTATTTCACCAGCGAGGCCGAAAACGCCGCCGCGCTCGGGATCGAGAAAATCCGTGTGACCAGCAACCTTGCCGGCGCCACATGGGACTTCGGCGCCGCACCCTACGTTCCGGTCCCCCAGCGCTGGATCCGCCGGATGCTCACACTCAAGCATTACCTCAAGACCTGCGGCGTCACGAGCTTCTACGAAAATCATCATTACGGCTGGTGGCCCAACCCCTGCATCGACCTTGCCAAGGAAATCTTCTCTTCCAACGCAACGGACGACATCGATGCTTTCCTGAAGCACATTGCCATCCGTGACTTCGGCGCGGAGGCGGCTCCGAAGGTGGTGGAAACGTGGGCTCTCTGGAGCAAGGCCATGGATCATTATGTGGCTTCGAACGAAGACCAGTACGGACCGTGGCGCACGGGGCCGTCCTATCCTTTCATTTTCCAGCCGAACATCTCCCGCACGATGTCCAACAAGGAAATGCAGTTCCCGACCGCTCCCCATGCGCATTTCGGCTATCATATCATCAAGACCCTCTACATGCCTTACGAGAATGAGAACCAGTCGCCCGGACCGCTGCGGTTCCCGAAGGAGATCGTGGAACTGGAAGAGATGCTCGCCATCTGGAACGAAGGTCTTTGCCTGCTTGAATCCGCGCTGGAACTCATGTCCGCGAAGAAGCGTCCCGATGGCGAACGGCTTTACGCTCTCGGCAAATTCATGCGCAATTCCGTGAACACCACGCTGTCCATGAAACGCTGGTGGCTGCTCAATACGAAGCTTCAGGCCGCTTCCGACCGCGAAACCATGCTGGGCTTGCTTGACCGGATCAGGGAGCTTGCCATGAAAGAGATTGAAAACGTCAAAGACACCTTTTCCTGTGTGCGTCTGGATTCCCGCATCGGCTGGGAACCCTCGATGGAATACGTCTGCGACGAGTGGCACCTTGACTGGAAACTGCGTCAGATGGAAAGCATGCTCCGTGAACTTGAAAATTATCGGCGGATGATTCTTCTCTGAGGAGCGGAACACCCGATTGTGTCTATAATATCGTCTGTTTTTGGAGGAAATGTGATGAGTCTTTCAAAGAGCTTCCTGCCTGTACTAGCGCTGTTTTTTCCGCTGTTTTCTTTTTCCGCTGAAAAACTGCACTTGAATCCATCCACCGAATGTGGTGTTTTCACCACCACCAAAGGAGAATGGGCCACCTCCGCACAGACCGGAATCTCGCTCGGATACGATGCGGATTATCTGTATGTGAACGGGGTTTTCAAGTCGGCGCCGGGCACTTCCATCGTCTCCGCCGGGAAGAAAGACGACGACCTTTCCCTCTTCGGCGGAGATGTATTCGAATTTCAGGTGGCGCCTCCAAAACAGAACGGAGTCTACTATCATCTCGCCCTGAGTCCTTCCGGATATCTCTATTCCGCCAAACGGCGCGATATGGACTGGAATCCCGATGGGGTGATCCGTTCTTCGAAAATCGAAGGGAATGAATGGAAATTTCATCTGGCCGTTCCTTTCCGGGCGTTCGGAGAAAATACGCCCGCCAAAGGAGACGTCTGGAAAGTCAACCTGGCCCGGACGACCATTATTCCCGGAAAAGGAACCGAATCTTCCAGTCTTTCTGGAGGAAGCGACTTCCATGACGTGAAACAATATGCCGATGTTGTTTTCGGCGAAAAGTCCGCAGAGTCCCCCGTATTTCTGAAGAATGTTTCCTTTTCCCTGGACGGGTATTCTTTCCGGTTCACTTCTCCGGAATTTCTCCCGAAACTGAAAGCGGAACTCGTTCTGGACGGAAAAACGGTTTTCTCGGAGACTGTTCAGAGCCGGAACGGGGAACTGGCTTTTGCCGGGGCCCTGAAAAAAGAATATCTGCCGATCAAAGCGGTGCTCACGGCATGTGTGACGCTCCGGAATCCGGAAACCGGCGCGGAAATTCTCCGCAGAGCCGCCCTCGTCAATCTCAGCGGAGTCGACACGCTTGAGCTGAACCGCTATTATTATACGCCGCAAGACAGGGAAATCCGTTATAAGCAGCTTCTCAACGGCGGAAAAGTCACGCTGCGGATTCTGAAGGACGGCCATGCATTGCGCACTCTTCCGGACGCCCCGTCCGAAGGCGTGATTCCCTTTGCCGCCTCCGGCTCCGCGCCCGCGCTGATCCCCGGACGGTATGTGCTGGAGGCAGCGAACGGACAGACCCGCACCTCCCGCGTCTTCTTT
>CAYWZD010000624.1:0-2544 GCA_964462755.1 uncultured Victivallales bacterium
AAAAAAATCCCGCAGGGCTGAATTGCTTCAGATACTGCGGGGAAAAACCGGGCAGGGGAGGTCAGGCGAAAAGCTTCTGGAGCTCCACCTGAAATTCACGGATATCCTGTTCCGTCGGCTTGCCGGTGGGTTTGTCAAGACCGAGACGTCCCGTCTGGTCGAGAATCCATTCGGCGGTAACGCCGGAACCAAATTTGACGGTGCCACTGGCAACCGCTCCGGGCCGGACAATCTTGGAAAGTTCCACTACGGTTTTTCCCGTAATGGCCCCCTTCCCTTTCTCTTTCTCCTGCGGTTCGCCGGAGAGGGCTTCGTCTTCTTCCTCAAGGTCGGAGGGAAGTTCCTGATCCGCATCCACGGAAAGGTCGGCGGAATCCGGCTCGGCCTTTTTCGGTTCTTCCGGTTCGCTCTTCTTCCAGACACTTTCTTCAATTTCCGAAGCAAGGAGGCGAAGTTCCATGAATGTGATGTTCACATTCTGTTCCTTGAGCATGTCCTGAATCTTGGAAAGAGAATAGCCCTCCGGAACCTTTTTTGCAATGAAATCTTTAATTTGTTTCTGATCCATGGAAAAGGCTCACTGGATAAAGGGTTAAAGTGTTTTGAGGTATTTATGGTAATCTTCTTCGGAAAGAAGATCCTCGATTTCATCGAGGTCGATATTCTCAAGTTTGCAAATCCAGCCTTTTTCCTCCGGCGAATTGGAAACGATGCCGGGGTCATCATCCAGATTGCGGTTGACGGCGATCACCGTCCCGCTGAGAGGTGAATATACATCGGAAGCGGCTTTGACGGATTCAACAACTCCGATGGCGTCGCCGACGATTACATCGGCGCCTTCCTTGGGAAGTTCGACATAGGTGATGTCGCCGAGTTCCTTGGCAGCATAGGACGAAATTCCGATGGTTGCCTCATCGCCTTCAACTTTTGCCCATTCATGGGTCTTCAGATAATATTTGGCCATACTTATGGTCTCCTTGGTGATTGACAAAACCGTTTTATATTTGGTGTGTAAAAAAGCACTCCATACGCATTATGTCAAGCGCAGGAATGAAAAAAATTTAATTTTTTCTTGCCGTGCCTTTTTGATAAAATGGAACAGGCATATTTTCAGCCTGAATAACGACTCTCTGGAGGTCCAGGGAAAACGACTTGCTTCCGGCGGAATTTGCGTCGACATAAGCCATGGCGACGGCAACTCCGAGGGAAGGGGCGAACGCACCGGAAGTCACGGCGCCGACTTTCTTTCCTTCCAGAAGGACGGGGGTCCCTTCCCGGGCGGCGCGACGCCCTTCCAGAACAAGCCCGACAAGCTGTTTTTCAGGAGCCCTGCCCCGCAACGCGGCGGAACCGGAAAATACCCGGTCGGAAGAAGCAATCTTCAGCATGGCCCCAAAACCGGCTTCGACGGGCGTGGTGTTTTCATTCAGTTCGTGTCCGTAAAGAGGATATCCCATCTCCAGACGGAGCGTGTCGCGCGCGCCGAGTCCGGCGGGTCTGACGGCGGCGTCGGCCAGGATTCCACGCCAGAAGTCCACCGCGCGGGAAGCATCGAAATAAAGTTCGAAGCCCAGCTCGCCGGTGTAGCCGGTCCGGCTCAGAAGGACATCCGTTCCAAAAAGTTTCACATGGGTGAAGTGGTAATATTTCGGGAGGGTGTCCTGCGGGATTCCGAGGCGGCTCAGAACTTCCGCCGAAAGCGGTCCCTGAAGGTCGAGCTTGGCCGTACGATCGGATTCATCGGTCAGGACAACGTCGCCGCCGAGACGTTCGGAAAGCGTCTTGAAGTCGATTTCGCGACGGGATGCGTTGACCACGATGAAGAATTCTTCTCCGGAGATCCGGTAGACGATCAGATCGTCAATGGTTCCGCCCTGATCGTTGAGCAGGAAATTATAGCGGCAGGAGCCCTCTTTCTGATCCGCCACGGACCGAGCCAGTGCATGGTCGAGAAGTTCGGCGCTCCCCTTCCCTTTCAGGCGGAATTCTCCCATGTGGCAGATATCGAAAAGAGAGACGGCGGTCCGGGTATGCTGGTGTTCCGCCAGAATTCCTTCCGTGTATTGGACCGGCATGTTCCATCCGGCGAACGGGACCATTTTTGCGCCCAGAGCGACATGTTCCGCCGCGAGCGGGGTTTCCAGAAGCACTTGTTCTTCCGACATCATTTTTCTCTCCGTTGGGGGACCACCCCGGTTAAAATGTATTGAGCCAGCGGACGCATTCCTCCGCCCAGGGGTGTCCCTGGAACAAGCCTGTGCCGTGACCGCCGCGCTCATAGACGTGCAATTCGAAGCGGACTCCGTTTTTCCGGAGCGCGCCCGCAAAGAGAAGGCTGTTCTCAATGGGAACCGCCGTATCTTCCAGCGTGTGCCAGATAAACGATGGAGAAGTCTCGGGGGTCACGCTGTTTTCGAGGCTGAGAGCCCCCGCTTCCTCCGGTTTGAATCCGGGACCGAGCAGCATTTCGAAAGAATAGCTGTTCGAGAAGCGGGGATCGGCGGTTATCACCGGATAGCCCAGAACCGTCCATTACGGACGGGA
>CAYWZD010000625.1:0-2524 GCA_964462755.1 uncultured Victivallales bacterium
CCTTTGTCGATGGTGAACTGTTCCTGCCACGTCATGGGGTCGCGCGAGAGGACCTCGGCAAAGACGGGCGTGAAAACGCCTTTCCGTTCGAGGCCGATCAGGGAACGGAGCTGGGCATTTTCCTTCTTGAGGTCCATGACTACGGTCCGTTCCGCCGCCAGCATGGCATTTTCCTTCATCAGCTTCTGGAGGGCTTTGGCCAGCGTGTTCTTGTCCTGAAGGACGAGCGACTGGTCGGCGACCGCGTTTTCAGCCATCCTTGCGGCCTTGAGGAATGGAAAATAGAAGTCGGCGGAGACCCGTGCCGCGGTTCTGCGGAGCGTGCTGTAAATCCCGAAGAGGATGACAAGAACAAGAGTCAGCCCGACCCCCCAGGCAAGGAGCTGGAGCGGGGAATAACGTGCCTGATCCCGAAGCTGGTTTGATTTTTTGAAAGCCATTAAAACTCTCCCGCATTCCGGGATTTTTCATCCAGGAAATCCATCAGAGGTTTCAACGGCTGTCCGAAGGAGTGACGGGAGAAGCCGATCAATCCGAAGGTAAGGTAATAACGGGCGGCGGGTGAAACGCAGTCCCTTTCGGTATCGGAGAGGAACTTTTCCAGAGCGATGTTCCGTTCAAGGGCCCGGTAAAAGGCGGAATTGGACTCTTGAACGCGCCGGAGAGCCGCAGGGGAATGGTCTGTCCGGAGAGCCATGAGAGAGGCCCATACTTCGCGGAGGGAGACTCGGAGATCGGGCGACACGATCCGCATCACACCGGCGACACGGTCCGCCATCGCGAAGGAAATCTTTTCGGGATCGCGGAGCTTGTCCCACGACTCCGCCAGATCTCCGATTCCGCCCTGGATTTCCTTTTTCCCATCAGTGCCGCCGACGCCCGAAAAACGGATGGCCGCATTGTAGGCGAGTTCGACTTTCCGGGGCGAGGCCGGGAGAAAATTCAGGTTCAGTAGACGGTTGAGCTCTTTATGGAACCATTCATTCAGGACAGTATCCGGCTGCTTGAGAACTTCCTCCGTAAACAAATGCTTCTCTTTTTTGGACAGAAGTGCCAGCGCATATTTCTTGAAGAGCGGATATTGCGAAGCGGAAGAATCACGCAGGGTATCGCTGAGGATATCCGCCATCATGGTGGAGCGGAAGAGTCCGTTGCGGGCGCAAATCAGGAGGAAAAGTTCACAGTATTCCTCATAAAGCAGGCGCGGGGCGGTATCGGAAGGCTCGAGCGGCGTCGCGACGAGGGCCTCGAGGGAGGGATAGACATCATAAGAGGTCAAGGCGTAGGCGGCGGGGAAATAGCCGGAGAAAGGGGTTTTGCCGGGGGTCATTTCCCCGAGGACTTTGCGCGCCATGCCGGTGATGAACCAGGAATTGCGGATGAACTTTTCCTGTTCAGGGGACGCGCCGATCCGTGCAAGGACAATCCACGACATCAGCCGGAGCACCCCGTCTGGCTCGGCGAGAAGTTCCAAATAGTTGTCGGGGAGGGTAATCCGGAAGTTGTTCTTGCGGTCCGTGCGAATGCCGAACCGTGGCTGTTTATTCTTGCCCGCCAGTTCGATGTAGACCTCGCGGACCTCGCGGTTCGCCCCTGTAACCGGAATAATCTGCCGGGACAGACGTTTCATGCGTTCTCCAAGATCCACCACTTTGGCGCGCGGGGAAAGCGTGACATCCTCATAGTCCAGCATATACAGGCGGCCCCCGGGAGCCGTCTCCTGAACCGCCGCGGAAACGGTGCCTCCGAGCACGACGGAAAACAGGAGAATGAAATATATTCTCAAAAAACGAAACATCCCATTTGCCCTTTCATGAATTGGGTAGTAAATTTAATGTCAAAACACGATCTTTGCAACATGAAAACGTGAAAACAGACGAATGTTTCGCTATACCCTGAAGAGAATTGCCTATTCCCTGCTGATTGTGGGGGGAGTCCTGATCCTGACCTTTCTGCTGTTCCGGCTGGCGGCGGGCGATCCTGCCGCGACGGTTCTGGGGAAAAATCCGTCCCCGCGCGAAATCGAGGAGATGCGGGAGGAACTCGGCTCGGACAAGCCGCTGTTCTTCGGACTCTGGAAACAGACGGAGATGTATTCGCCCGTACGCTTCAAGGACGGGCGGACGGTATTCCCGAACATCGCCATCCTCGGAAATTTCACCGCAACCGCCGAAGGGCTGAAGGTGCGGAAAGGAACCGTCATCCGTTTTCTGCGGAACTTCGATACGGAGAAAAAAGAAAAAATCCGGATGACCATCACAACAGCTATCCCTCTGGAAATCAACAGGATCGTATATATTCCGAGAAAACACCGAATCCGGCTTGAATTCTCCAATCCGCCGTCCGAATTGAACATTGTCGCATTCCACAGCGGACAAGTCGAGGAATTCTACTTCGAACGTTCGACGAAAGGCTGGCTGGACAGTCAGGCAACCGCCGCCTTCTGCGAAATCGTCTGCTTCGTCGATACGTTTCCGTATGTCAGCTTCTTCAACTTCGGGAAAACCCTCCAGACGCGGGAACC
>CAYWZD010000626.1:0-2524 GCA_964462755.1 uncultured Victivallales bacterium
TGTGCTCGCCCACATCAGTGGGAAAATGCGTCTGACCTTCATCCGGATTTTACCGGGGGATACAGTCACCATCGAAATTTCCCCCTATGACCTGAGCAAAGGCAGAATCATTTTCCGGCAGAAATAACACTCCATCCTCTTCCGGAAGCCTCCCGGAAATTCACAAAACCTCGTCCTGGCCCTCCTTCAGCACGAAGGGTTCTTTCGACACGTGTGTAAAGCGGAGATGGTAGTGTTCGATGATCCACCGGACCAGATTCGGCACCGGAAGCGTCGTGACGATCGACATTACGATAATCGCGTTGAAGAAATTCTCGTCCAGCATTCCCAGTCCTTTTCCGATCGCGGCCGCCGCCAGAGTCGCGGACAGTTGCGGAACGGTCATGATTCCCGCACAGATCCCGTGCGCGTTGGAATACCCGGAAAACCGCATCGCCAGCCATCCGGAAATTACCTTGCTTCCGACCAGCCCGATGACGGTGAACGCGATGATTTCAAAATTGCCGACCGAATCGAACAATCCGCGCAAATTGGTCTGCATCCCGATGGAAATGAAAAGGAACGGGATCAGAAAGCCGTAGCCGATTCCTTCGAATTTACGGAAAATCTCCCCCGCGCTCTTCACCGAGCGGGAAAGTCCGAGTCCCGCCAGGAAGGCCCCCACCACCAGATTGATCCCCAGAAATTCGCCGACGAGCACCGTCAGCAGTACGATGAAAATGAAACAGGTGATGATGCCGTCCTCCCCTTCAAGCACCTTGAGAATATGGGTTCCCATCCGCGGAATGAAAACCAGAACCGTCAGAAAATAGATCAGCACGACCAGCAGGAAGAAAAGAATAAAGTAATTTCCGAAGAGCGACGGGTCCACATAATCGAACAAGGAGAGCGTTCTCGGCATGTTTCCCGTCATGGCGGTCGCAACTTCCAGTTTCTTCATCTGGACGCTGACCGCCAGCAGGACGATACTGGCGACGTCCGTCACGATCGTCGAGATCAGGATGGCCGCTCCGAAAAGGGTTTTCGTCAGGTGAAGCTCGCGGATGACGGGAAACACGATGCCCACGGAATGGGAGGCGAACAGCGAGGCATACAGCAGTTTCCCGGCAAAATCGTTCTGCTTGAACCAAGCATAGACCAGATACCCGGAAATCGCCGGCAGAAGAAATGTCAGAATGCTTAACAGAATGACCGGCTTGCGGTTCCCCTTGAAAAACTTGAAATCGGCTTCCATCCCCGCCAGCATCATCAGGAACAGGAGTCCCAGCGAGCCGAGGGATTTGATCAGGGTCATGGAATGGGCCTCGATTTCTTTGGGCGGCGTTCCGAGAAACGACAGCATCGGGGCGAGAAATCCCAGCAGATCCAGTCCGTTCGGACCGATCAGCATGCCGACGAGCAGCAGGGCGATAATGGAGGGGATTTTAAAGCGTCTCAGAAAAAGCGGAACCAAAGTCATCAGGGTGATCAGTACAAGAAACAGAATCAGAAATGCGTCATTGCTCATAGGCATACCCATACAGGATGAATTTGAAGTTATATTTTGTCTCTGTAGTGTAACGCCGGGAAATGAATTTTGCCAGCCGCCGGAATTTTTTTTATTGAAAAAAAGAGCCTGTTCCCTTTTTCGGAGAACAGGCTGAGAGAGCTATGGTGAGACGGGGTTTCCTGTGCGGGCAGATTTTTTGCGAATCCCGGAAATCCCGTTCTCCACCTTATTGCATCATGCGTTTTCCCAGTTGGATTTTTCCGCCTCGGAAACGGAACCGTCGTCATGCTCGTTGATTTTCTCGGTTTTCAGATCCCGGAAAAGCCGGAAGGCGTCCCGGATGCCGCCTGCTGCAAGCCATACGGTGCAGACGGTTCCCAGCACAACCGAAAACGCCACCAGTTCCCACCACCAGATTTCACCCCAGACTGCATCGGTGATCCAGTTGGTGAGCAGGCATATTCCGGTGACGATGAGGAAGAAAAACCAGAAGCCCATGGATTTCACGAAGGTAGCCCAGGCCACGAACTTGTCGAATTTCGAGAAGTTGTTTGAAATGCCGATGATCTTGTGCCAGTTGAAGGCGTGGACTGTTTTTTTGTCTTCTCCTTTTTCGACCGGTGTTGCGGAAATGACGTCCTGATCAACCGTATAGACGCCGCGGTGGAGAAGTTTGTCCAGGTTGTAGACACGCTTGGGGCCCAGCAGCGAAACGACGATATAGGCGACGACGGAAACCAGCATTGCAATGAAGAAAATCAGCTGTCCGTTCAGGAAGAATTTCGCCTGATGAGCCAGCAGGAAGTGGGAGTCCGGCCAGCTTTTGAGCAGGGCGGGCGCCACATGTCCGGGCCACATCTGCTGAAGAAGAATGCCGCCGAAGGCCAGAACCGTTCCGACCGTGAGGGCCGTCCAGGCGGCCGCCGTCGTGCCCCGATTCCAATAGAGTCCACCGAGAATGACCGCGCCGGCGCCCCCCAGATAGATGGCGCCGGTCAGTGCGAAATACATCAGGATGAAGTCTTTCAGCGGGAA
>CAYWZD010000627.1:0-2517 GCA_964462755.1 uncultured Victivallales bacterium
GGTCGGTGAAGTTGCGCCCGCAGTTGGCGGCGCGGACACGTCCGTCGTCGAGGTGCTCGCCGTGCGCGATGTCCACGATGGTTCCGCGGGAGGCCTTGAGTCGGAGATAGATGTATCCGACGGTCTCCTTCCCGAGGTCCGCGATCAGATAATAGCCATTGGCTTGTTTTTCCAGTCCGGTGAAGGTCAGCGGGACGGTGTTGTCCGGCTTGAGTTTCACGACCAGACAGGAGGAGCCTTCGGAGAAGGTCTGGTCCGCGAAAATCTTTTCCATGCGCGCCGGGAGAAGGTAGTCGGAGGAAACGGCCTCCGCGAATGTCCCTTGATGGCTGAAGCGCCGGATGTAACCGGCCTGAACGATTTTCACCTCGGGAGGAGGGAGTTCCATGAGGAACGGAGCCGGTCGCGGTTCCAGCGTCCGGGGGGCGAAGGAGGGAACTTGTGCAAAAGCCCAGGAGGAGTCGTCGAACCCTGGATGGAACCAGCGGTTTTCCCGTGAGGCGTCGTATTCGAAGACATATCCGAGTTGAGTAGTCAATTTTGTGCAGAGACCGGAATGGTAGGTGGAATCTGGTGCGCATTTCCAGTCGTCGCCGGTCTGTTCCAGAAAAGTTTCTGCAGAACGGATCAGTGCATAGAGTCCGGGATCGCCCGGACAATAGGTAAAAAAGGCCTCGCCGATATAATGAACCCGGACGGCGATCAGGTTATCTCCTTCATGGATCAGATCGGTGATGTCGATGGAGGAAAGGGTTTTCTGTGGGGGGACGTCGGAGAACTGGGTGGCTTTGCAGCGGGTTCCGTTGATGAAAACGGTATAGAGGGAGTCCGCGGAAATATCGAGGAATATGCGGTGGCGGAGGGATTCTACATCCACGGAGAATTTCTTGCGGAAACAGCGGTAAATGTCCTTGCTGACGTCTTCCGCGAAAGTCCAGATCCACTTTGTATTTTGGGGCAGGGGCATCATAAAACTCCTTCTATAGATATTGTTCTATCATCAATCATTGCAATCTCGTTTTTCGTATTTCCGACGGACACGTATCGTTGTATTCTAAACAGAATCTTCTTCCGGCTTGGTTTTTGATTGTTTGGATACAAAGACTTTTTGATTTTTTTCGTGTCATGTTGCATCCATACGAAGGATGAGGAATTCTGGACTCAGTCTCTCTTCCAGTGGAAGCCTGCATAATCCAGCAGGACCGACCAATTTTCCGGGCAGATATTGTGTTCTCCGGTCCGCAGATAATAACCGATGTCACCTTTCAGCGCGATTCCTGGAGCAGGCATCCGGTCCGTTCCAATCCCCTCCGAGCCAAAGAGGCGATAGAATGCCGAAGCCTTGTTTCCGCTCAGAAATTCACCGTGGGGATCGGCATATTCGTCCGCCGTCGCACTGGTGATGTAAGCCAACCGTGGCGCGATACAGCCGATCAGCTGGTTCTGGTCGACCGGGATTTCCGCATCATGCTGAACATACCGTTTGAATGCCGGAATCGTCCAATGCGGATTCCAGAGATCAATCCAGGCGAAATCCTCCCCGAAGTAACGGTGTGAAAGTTTCGCGCCCAGGGTGCCGGAACAACAGGAAACGGTCAGCGCGATCCGTTCGTCATTCGCGCCGGCCCACAGGGCAGCTTTGCCCAAGCGGGAATGCCCATGGACCGCGATCCGCCGCGCATCGATCTCCGGCTGGGCTTCCAGACAGTCCACCGCCCGTGAAATGCCCCATGCCCAAGCGCTGATCGCCCCGCAGGGCCTTTCCGGCGAGAGAAAGGTCTTTTCGTCGAAAAACAACGGCAGGATACTGTCGTTAAAGCCCATCGGATGATCCGGATAAAGATCGTAATAGCAGACCGTGGCCGCGGCATATCCGCGTCGCAACACTGTTTCGAAGCACCAGCGGGAAGCATCGGACCCGCGTTCCTCGAAACTGGCGCGGTTGTCGGCCAGCCGGATCATGTTTTGAAGCATCGGATAACGTCTGGTTATGGTAACCCGGACACCGGGATCGGTCGAACTGGAATGGTTGCCCTTGAAGTTCAAACCGAAAAACACCGGAATTTTTCCGGTCCGGGCATTCGGCAGGTAAAGCAGCAGATTCAGAAAACGAACTTTACCGCGTTTGGAACAGCGGATTACGATTTCGCGACGGGTGGCAAGTCCGCCAAAAACGGCGGGGCATTCCTCAATGACATCAAAATCCAGTCCTTCACAGCGGGAGGGCACTGTTCCGTAAATGCTGCGGGCAAACTGCCGCAGGAGTTCGGGACGCTCACTACGAAGAAAATCCGCACCTGAGGACGAAGCCGGACCGGGCACGGTCCACGATGGAATGTTAGCTTCATCGAGGTTCATCCGATCAGCAAGTGCCTGATATTCGGGCGAAAGATTCTCATCGGCAAAACGTTTCTTCATGATTTGCTTCCTAACTTATTTTCCGGCATCTGCGTTCCGATGATATTTTCCATTTTTTTCCCGTTCTTTTTCCGGTTCCGGTATTCCGCGAACACTTCA
>CAYWZD010000628.1:0-2512 GCA_964462755.1 uncultured Victivallales bacterium
TCCGGCAGAGGGAAGCCGGCGCCGCGCCGCAGTGCCAGACCACGCCGGTATTTTCCTTTTCGTCATAGGAAATGAGGTCGACGAACAGAGGAAGCCCCCCGCCCGCCAGTTCCTTGAGGATGGACATGGTGAGAGCGCCGGGGACGTCTCCTTCGCAGCTGGCGGGAATGCCGTTGTCATTGAGCATGCCGATCACCGCGCAGGGAGCGATTCCGAAGAAGTCGGAAAACTCCGGCCAGCAGCGGATCGCGAGGGCGGTCAGACGGTATTTTGCCGCCATCGCCTTGAAGGAGGCGAACATTTTCGCGGCAAGATCCAGCTCGGCGTCGGGAACGCCGCAGACTTTGGAGGCGGATTTTTTTACCACGGCCCGGCCTTCGGCCAGCTGTTCGGCGGAAAGATTCTTCGCGGTCTCGACCACTTCCAGAAGATCGGCGACTTCCACGGACACGCCGAATTTCGAACGGGTCTTCATTTCATCGAAGTTGGAGGTGTAGAATCCCGGAACACGTCCGCCCGCCAGCCCGATCCGGCAGTCCTTGAGTCCGCGGATGCAGCGGGCCGCCGCGATAAAGGAGCCGAGAGCTTTCGGCGTTTCCGCCGGGAGCACCTTGACAAAGCCATATTGTTTTTCCAGACGGCGCATCACGAATGCGCCCAGATTCGCGCCGCAGAAGGAGTTCTGCTCCCACATCTTGCCGGGGCCCGCTTCTTCCGGGTTGGCCAGCAGGACGATCGGCACCTGAATCCGGTTCGCGATGCAGGGAATCAGCGCGCCCGCCGGAAATGTCACGAAGTGCATGACCAGCAGGTCGATTCCTTTTTCATTGAGCAGGGCGCAGGCGGCTTCCGCTTCCGCCTCGCTGGTGACCAGCGCATTCGGATGAACGATTTTGCATCCGGGAATTTTCTCCAGATAACGGATGGTGTCCGTCATGAGGGCATCGATTTTGGGGGTTCTCCAGCTGAGTTTGGAAAGGGACAGATAGCCGATTTTCAGTTCTTTCATGATTCCGCTCCTTGTATTTTCTCATGTTGCGAATATTGTAACCTGTCCAAAATATACATCGGAATGCACGGTTGCAAATGGAGAAAACAAACAGCTTTTTGCACAAAACGAACATAAGGTGTTCTTTTATGAATTTTTTCGACGGACTTTTCGTCAGCATGTCCGGTTCCATGCCGAACAACAAGGTGACCGTTCACAACGAACCGCTCTACTATGGCATCCAGTTCAATTACCGGGGCCCTGTCCGCCTGCGGGTCAACGGCGGACGCGAATACCGGGCGGAGGGCCCTTACGCGTTTCTGACCTATCCCGGAGCGGATTTCGAATACGGGACGATCAACGATGTTCCCCGGCATCACAACTTCATTTGCACTTGCGGGGATCGCATTGCGCGGTATCTGGAGAGCGGGCTGATGGATCTTTCCGCCGATCCTCCGCTGATTCACATCCGCAACCCCGAGCGGTTCCTTCAGATCATGCTGGACATCATGGCGTTGACACGTCTGCCGGGACCGGCGGTTCCGCGCGCCGTGCTGATGTTCGAGGACCTGCTCCTTCAACTCCATGAATCGGCCGAAGCCCGAAGCAAACCGCCTCCGTACCAGACCCCCCATCTGAATGCCCTGATCGAGAAAATCTGCGCCAATCCGTCCGCCGAATGGGACTTCAATGCCGAAGCGGAAAAATGTCATGTGACCCCCACTCATTTCCGACGCCTCTTCAAGGAGCTGACCGGCATGCCGCCGCAGCAGTTCCTGATCCAGAACCGTCTGCGGAAAGCGGCCTCCCTGCTGATTCATACACAGGATTCCGTCAAGCGGATCGCCGATCTGGCCGGGATGGAGAACGCCTTTTATTTTTCGCGGATCTTCCGCAAGAAATACCACATTTCTCCCATAGAATACAGGCGGGAGTTCAATGCAAGGCCGGGTTCCTGAAATCAGAAATCGATGACCAGACCGTCATACCCGACTTCGATTCCATGCGGGTTGTAATATGCTTCCAGTTCGGCGTGAGTCGCATTCCCGTTGTGGGAAAAATGATTGACGTAATATTTCGCGGAGGGCGAGAGGCAACCGATTTTTTCGAGACGTTTCTTCACATCCAGGACAAATTGGCCGCTCATGTGTCCGCGTTCTATGTCCAGAATGCCCCCGGTGCAGTCGGAAATCACCATATCCAGCTTGAATTTTTTCTTCTCCAGAAAGCCCCATGTTTCTTCCCGGAAGAATCCCGTGTCGTTGGCGATCATGCCCCAGCTTTTTCCGATCCTGAAGACAAAGAAATTCGGAATTTCGGTGGCGCTTCCGATCATGTGATCTGCCTTCAGAGGGTAGAATTCCATATCCTCGTCCTTCAGAACGACAGGCTGGAAAGCCTCCAGTGCCACCGGCTGAATGCGGAAGCGCTTGTAGTCCCCGGAAAAAAAGTAGTATGACTTGTCCCACAGATGCCGGTTGAGTTCACGGATTACGCCGGGATTGCCGTAGATGTTGAGAATAT
>CAYWZD010000629.1:0-2506 GCA_964462755.1 uncultured Victivallales bacterium
ACGGAACTCCCGGACGAAAATCTGGAGGACACTAAAATATGAGTTCAGCTTCTTTTCTCGTTTTGTTTCTGGAACCGGTGCGCGCCTATCTGGAGGATGATTCCGTCTCGGAAATCCTCATCAACGGACCGTCCGCCGTTTACATCGAACGCAAAGGGAAACTGGAAAAGGCGGACGCCGCTTTTGCAAGCGAAGCCGCGCTGAAGGCCGCTGCCGTCAATATTGCGAAGTCCGTCGGACGAATCCTGAGCGAGGAATTTCCGCGCCTCGACGCGCGCCTGCCGGACGGCTCCCGCGTCCATGCCGTCATTCCGCCGCTGGCCCGCTGCGGCACGGTCATCGCCATCCGGAAGTTCAGCAAGGATCTGCTGACGGCGGAAAAACTGCTTCAGTTCAACAGCTGTTCCCCCTCCATGCTCACCCTGATCGAAACCATGGTGAAACTCCATAAAAACATCATCGTCTCGGGGGCGACCTCCTCCGGAAAGACCTCGATCCTCAATCTGATCAGCAGTTACATCTCTCCCGGCGAACGCATCCTCCTGATCGAGGACGCCAGCGAACTCCAGCTCAGGCAGCCCCACATCGTCCCGTTCGAGACGCGCAAGCCGGACAAGGACGGCAAGGGGGAAGTCACGATCCGCGACCTGATCCATTCCGCCCTGAGGCTGCGTCCGGACCGGCTGGTGATCGGCGAGATCCGCGGCGCGGAGGCGCTCGACCTCCTTCAGGCCATGAATACGGGTCACGCCGGGTCCATGTCCACCATCCACGCGAACAGCCCCATCGACGCTCTGTACCGCCTTGAAACCTGTTCCCTGTTTTCGGGCATCGACATCCCGATTTCCGCATTGCGCAGCCAGATCGCCAGCGCCATTCACGGCGTCATTCATACGGCGAGGCTGGCGGACGGTTCCCGCAAGATTGTCGGAGTGGCGGAGGTTCTGCCCCTCCGGAACGGCGAATACAACGTTCATGACATCATGCGCTGGCATACCCGTGCCATCGGAGCCGACGGCAAAATCGTCGGCGACTTTGAAATCTGCGATTATGTTCCTTCGTTCAAGGAGGAAGCGGATATCGCCGCCCTTCCGTTGCAATAAACGGGATTTTCCACGACATGCAAAAATGCCTTTGGTTTTGTTCAGCCGAACCATTGGAAAAGACGCATGTTGCCGTACTCCTTAAAAATGAACCGTTTTTGTTTCCTCCGGAAGCAGCGGGATCTGAATGGGTTCATGATTTTTCACTTTCAGAGTCAAGAGTCTTCCCTTATTCAGGCTGTTTCTAAGCGTAACCTCCTCTTTTTCGAAGTTGCAGGAAATCACCTCCGCACTATCGACTCCGAAGGCATGGCGGAGTTCCGGGTCCACATAGACCCCGCCGAACTCCTCGAGAATGTCGTCCAGATACAGATACAGGTCCAGGAAAAGCGAATAGCTGTTTTCAGGGATGCTGTTCTTGTACAATCCGGATTCGTCATCCATCTGCGGGTTGTTCTCGTAAATGGTGTAAAGGATGTTGTCCCGATGGGGGTTCCCCTTCAGACTCTCTTCGTCGCGGTAGACCATGACCTGACGGAAGGCCGCGATTCCGCGTTCGGCATAGATTTTCTTTCCGGTGGCGCGATAAAGACGGAGCAGAAGATAACCGATCCAGCTGACGGACTGGTTTCCGGTAGCAGTGCACTGGGTGCGCATGTAGTCGGGATACGGATAGAAGCTGGTGGCGACCATTCCGCGGGATTTCCAATGAATGCTGTCATAGAAGCTCCCGGACAGGGGCGGCACGTTGTAGCCCATCATCATGATATTTCCGAAAAGCTGGACTTGTTCGGCGCGATCGCGCCAGAGGGGATCGTTCGTGAAGTCGAAGAGGTCGAGGAACGCCCAGAGCATGGTGCGGTAGCCGTCGACGTCCCACAGACACGGATAATCGGTTTCGCAGCCGCCCATGGCGAACATTCCCTGTTCCTGAAGGTCGAGCCAGCAGCGTTCGGCGGTGCGGAGAGCCGCATCGAGCGGACGCTTGTCCCCGGTGATCAAGGAGAGTTTCAGGAGGACGGGAATCCATGTCTGGGTTTCGGAGTACTGGCTGATCCAGCCGATCTTTTCGACCGGTTTGAGGTCGGGACCATACAGACGCCGGAAATGACCGTCCGGCTGCTGGAGCGATAGAACTTCTTCCAGAATATACGCGGGATAATCGTTCCGGAAAAGGGACTTGTCCTTTTCGAAGATCACCAGCGCGTCATAGATCATTTCCGGAAGCGCAAGGCTGTCCAGTTTTTCAGGCTCAAAGGGAGCTCCCCACCCGTTTTTTTCGCAGAAGGGAAGGATGTCCCGCATGAACTTTCCGGTGTGGAATGGATAGGTGAGACGCGAGTTTCCGGCATGATGGTGATAAAGGTAGAAATCCAGCAGGGCGCGGACTTTTTCGCGGAAAGCTTCGTCTCCGGTCCGCTTGTATTGCTTGTAAAACCAGTTGGCCTTGAGAAGGTCGTAGG
>CAYWZD010000630.1:0-2502 GCA_964462755.1 uncultured Victivallales bacterium
TATTTTCCGTTTTTGGAGGAATCTTTTCTGTCGATGCTTTCCAGGATTGCCTTGTCGGCGAGCGACATGCTTCCCTCGACGCGTCCGTCGTCCAGCGGATTGTCAGTCCGGAGCCGGAGGTCGCGGAACAGTGCGGTGAGGTCGAGCCATCCGCCGATGGAAAACCAGACTGTGGAAACAGCGGCCACAATGCAGGGGAAAACCGTGCTGAAAAGGAGGAAGTAAATGCCCCACCAGCGGAGCGGCCATGGCGAAAAATGATTCCAAAGAATGGTTCCGAGAAAGATGATGCAGAATTTCCAGACGAAGGAATAGAGGAAGACGCTCCATGCGATGATCCGGTCGCCGTGCGTATATTCCGGGGTGATTCCGATGAAATAGTTGTAGAGCTTTTCCCGGATGGCCGGCTTGTCCGGAGCTGCGGCCTCGCCGATGCTGTATTTGCCGCGGTGGAGCATGCGGTCAAGGTTGAACGGTTTCCGGCAGGTTGCGAACGAGCCGATCAGATATGCGGCGATGCTGAGCACCATGGCAAGGAAAAAGAATTCGTTGGAATTGATCGGACACTTGATGGCATCCATGCGCCATTCGACGATCGGCTCGAAGGGGCCGGAGAGCATCGCGAGGATGTTTCCCGCCGCCTCCGCCAGACCGTTGTCCCGCAGCCACGGGAAGACGACGTCCGCCCAGTTTCTCTGGACGAGGATTCCGCCGAGCGAGACGGACATACCGGTCAGGAGGGAGGCATAGGCTCCGCAGGCGGTTCCGAAGCGGCTGTACAGGCCGAAGATCATGACGGGGCCGGCTCCGCCGAGCCACATGGAGCACATGATCGTGACGAAGAGGTTGATGTAGTCCAGCTGTGTCATGAAGAAGGACCCGCAGAAGAAAATCACGCCCGTTCCGATGGAAATCCAGCGGAGCAGGGCGATGTGCTGCTTCGGAGTCAGCGGTTCGCGGCGGAGCGGCAGGATGCAGTCCTGCACGATGGTGAGGGAGGAACTGAAAATCCGCGAATCGTCCGTCGACACCATCATGACGACCATCAGCAGGCAGAACAGTCCCATGAGTCCGACGGGGAGCATGGCGCGCATGGTGACGGGGAGCATGAGCTGATTGAACAGGGTGCGGAATTGCTGGAAGGTGCTGTTCGCCTCGGCGGCGGCATCTGATCTGGCCTTCTGGCGCTGTTCCTCGGAAAGTCCGGCGGAGCTGCGGTCCGCCCTGGCCGCGTTTTCGGAACGGAGCGTCCTGAGCGCGGCATCAAAGTAGACGGTGTCCGGATTCCGTTCCTGGGAAATGGGGGCATCCTTTCCGATTTCGTGACGGATGGGCGGAATTTTCCCGAGATTTTCCTCCAGCCTGTTCCGGATGGAAGGATCGGCGACGATTTCCTCCGAGACTTTTTTTGTGATTGACATGCGCACGTCGCGGGCTTCCGGGGCGAAATTCCTGTGATTCAGAAGCGTGATGATCGTGACGGCGATCAGGGTGTAGAATACATAGGAAAATCCGCTGCGCCATGCGCCGAGGACACCGGCCATTTTCTGTTCATGGGGCGTTTTCGCAGAGGTCGAGTTGCCGGAGCCGATCCAGCTGGCCCTGTTCAGAATGTTGGAAATGACCGTCACGACCAGGGCAAAAATGTTGAAGTCGCGCAGACGGTCCACGTCATAGGGATTCAGAAAACTTTCACCCGCAGCGCGGTCGCTCATCACGGGAATGATCTCTTCCGACCAGGAAAAATGAACCAAGACAAAGATGGTGAATACCACGAGAAGCGGATAGCAGATGAGTCCCTGAATCGTATCCGTGACGATCAGGACCAGCGTTCCGCCCATGCAGATCAGGGAGATGGCCAGGGTCAATACAACGCAGACCACAACCACAAACGTGGGAATCTCAAGTCCGAACAGAGAAAACGACGAGGGAAAGCCAAAGAAATAGATGAAGAATCTTGCCGCGATCGCCGGACAGATCATGTTGGCCAGGATTTCCGAAGTGGAGCGCAGGGCGGAAGCAAAGAACCGGAAGGACCGGCTGTAGCGCATCTCCAGGAACTGGCCGAGCGACATGGCTCTGGTTTCGCGGAAGCGGTAGACGCAGAATCCCGTGAGGGAGAGCACAATTCCGAGCGGTGCGACGATGGCGCCCCAGAATCCCATGGCGAATCCGCATTTGTAATGCACCTCCACGAAGGCGACCAGCGTGATGACCGCAAGCGCGTTGGCGGTGTCCGAAACGCAGATGACATATCTTCCGGCCACCCGTCCGGCGGAAAGAAAATCGGCCACTCCGCGGATGCAGAGACTCGAACGGTATCCCATGTACATGACAAAGGCCAGCGGAATAAGGACGATCAGCCAGTCGATCCAGCTCATGATTCAGTGCGTTCCTTCCAATATTAAAAAATGGCTCTGTTCTGTGTGATGACTGATCTTTAATACATTTTCAATGGGCTGCTCGCCCCTTGAACCCTCGGCAGGACTCAAAGAGCCCTGC
>CAYWZD010000631.1:0-2486 GCA_964462755.1 uncultured Victivallales bacterium
CCGCTCCGCTGATCGCCGGACCGGGCATGATCGCCGCCTCCATCGCCAGCAGCATTGCGAACGGTTTGCTGGCGACTTTCGCCGCTCTCACGCTGGCGATCCTTGTCAACTTCCTCCTGATGATTTTTTCCGGATCGATCAACGGATTCCTTTCCCGGACTCATCTGCTGGGTCCGCTGATCCGATTGACGGGGCTGATCATTGCCGCCGTCGCCATGCAGATGATGATCGGCGGAGTCAAAACCTGTTTCCGGATATAGCTTCAAAAATCGAGAGATTGGGGGAAGGGGAAAGCTTCCAGACGGTTGATATGCAGGATGGCATTTACAGACGGACGGAGAAATTCAGATTCGCGCGATCCGGTTCAAGGTCGTTGTAAAAGAGAAATTCGGCCGTATTCCCTTGTTCATCCGTGATCAGAACCTTCACAAAGGAGTAAAACGGTTCCCCCTGATGAAGACTGGTGAGCCTGAGATGGTGGAGGCCGGAGCCCAGCAGTTCATGAAGCGGTATTGCCGCGGACGGAACATCGGGCTCCCGGACATAATCGTCCGTGCATTTGCTTGTGTATGACTTTCCGCCGATCCAGCAAATGGAGGAATACGAACCGTCGTTTTCCTGTTTCAGCACTTGGAGACGGATATCGAACAGGTCGTCCAGCAGGGATTTTTCATAAGAGGCGCGGGAGAGGGTTCCCGGAATCACCGCCCGGAGGAAGAGTTGCTTTCCCTTCGGCGGATTCTCACGGAGTTGTCTCTGGTTTTCGACCGCGGAAAGCCATGCCCGGGCGGGTTCGCTCAACGTAGGTTCTTCCTCCGACAGACGTGCCGTCATATCATTCAGATTTTCCCTCGGACAGTAAAGGACTCCCGCGACGCCGAGGGGATCGAGGTGAATGGTTCCCGAGTCATCCGAAAGGAAGGCTTTTCTTTCGGAATCGAAGACAATCGCCTTTCCCTGAATTGCCGTGAACTCATGACCTGACAAATTCAGATTAGTGGAGATTTCCTTTGCCGTGTCGGAGAAATTGGCGAGAATCTGAATGGCCTTCCGTCCGTCCTCCGAGATCATCAGGTAGTGTCCGGTTTCGGGATCGGGCGTGAAGATGCCGGAACTGTTGAAGTCTGTAAGATATTGGATGTTTTTCTCGTCCCGGAACGTGCTCCAGAGTTTCCAGAGCGGACGGAAGTTCAGGTCGTTGATTCCGGGGACTTGCGGATGGGCGAGGGAGGAGGAATGCGCGGCGGTCCCGAGCGGAGAGTGGGGATATTGTCCGGCGGCTGCCAGAAATGGGATGATTTTCGCGGAACTGTATTCCGGAAATGCCGCGGACCACAGGGTGCCCGGGGCGACCGCGGCCATGGAGTAGTATTCGTGAATATTCCTGCCTCGGATCAGGAGTCCGCGTTCTCCTTCGCCGGAGGTATAGCCATCCATGAAATTCATTCCCAGCGCCGAGTAGAAGGGGCCTGTATGGGAGTAGAAAATGCCGTCGGAACCGATTGTTTCGCGGAGGCGGCGGAGTTTGAGGTAATGTTCCCGGAACAGGGTTCTTCCTTCCGGGAACGCTTCGTCGGGCTTCACGATTTCGCAGAAGGGGCCGCCGTAGTCCATGTAGAGACCGTCGAAGTTGTGCCGGAGATATTGATGGAACCAGCGGCAGGCGTCCTCGTGAACGGAAATCTCGTTGCCGCGGATATAGACGGCCACCCGGATTCCGTGGCGATGAAATTCTTCGACAAGATTGCGGAAAACTTTCGCATCGAACGGAACGCCTCCGTTCTGTGCGTCCAGCCGCCAGGATTCATGAAAAACGACAATGTCGGGTTTTGCGGCGACGATTGCCTCTGTTTCGGCGGCGTTCGGATAGCGGTGGACGTTGTCCTGAAGATGGTACATCGTGAAGGGCGGATGAACCCGTTTCCGGCAGGCTGGAAGAATTACCCAGCCCCATTGGTTCCGCCAGTAGAAGCCGTCTGTCGGAACGGTTTGGAAATTCCATGAAATCCGGGCTGTATCCGGGGTGATCCATCGAAGGGAGGACGTGTTTTCATCCCGTTTGCCCGAGACGGAATTGCCTCCTTCCATAAAAAATTCGGCATAGAGGGAAGGCCCGGCATTCCGGCGGGCGTAGAAACCGGTCATGGCGAAGAGTCCCTTTTCCATGGAACGGTTGTCTCCGGCGGGCAGATGGCGGGAATGGTTCAACGCCTGAATGACGGAAGCATCGATGTCCGTATATTGAGGAAAAAACGACCAGCGGAGTTCGTCGAATCCGGGGAAAGCGACTTCATATTTCAATTCGCACCGGATGATTTTTCCTGTCAGTCTTTTATCCAGCAGGAAGAAGGCTGTGGTGAAAGCCGTACCGTCGGAGTGGAACTCATGCTTCAGGCTGAAGCGGATACTGTCGTATCTTTTTCCGCGGGCATCCATTCCGGGAAGCCCGGTAAACTCCACATATTCCGCGCCGTCCTGTTGATAAT
>CAYWZD010000632.1:0-2482 GCA_964462755.1 uncultured Victivallales bacterium
AGGGATATTTGTAGGCCCATGCGGGCGGGACGAACTTCTTCGGGGAGTCCGTTTCGCGCGCCTGCATCAGACAGCTCATGCCCATGGTCTTTTTGTCCGCGGCATCCTGCGCCAGCGTTTCGCCGAATTCGCTTTTTGCTTCGCGTCCGATCCTGAATTCGGCGCCGGTGAGCGGAGCCAGAATGCTGTCGCCGGAACAATCCGCGAAGAAATCCGCCTCCACCTCGTGGAAGCATTGAGTGGTCAGCTGCCAGCCTTTGACGGAACGGATGCGTCCGCCGTCCATGGTCGCATCCATGCATGAGCAGTTCAGAAGACAGGTCAGATTCTCCTGAAACTTGACCTTCTCATAGAGGATGCTGTCCCAGACGGAATAGTTCGGACAGTTGTTGCGGTAGAAGTCCTCCAGACGGATTTCCTCGATCAGTCCGGTTTCCAGATACTTGTATGCGCCGCAGATCCACATGCGGATCTCGCTGGAGGCGTTGCCTCCGAGGACTGGACGTTCGTGCATCAGGATGGTTTTGACTCCGTGCCGCGCCGCGGCGATGGCCGCGCACATTCCGGCGATGCCGCCGCCCACTACGCAGAATTCGACCTTGTGTTTGATTGTTTCCATAATAGTATTCTCCCGGGTTTCTTTTTATTGTATATGCTTGATCTTGCGCTCGATTTCCGAGGCGTGTTTCCAGAGTTTTTCCACCATGGGTTTGATTTCTTCTTCCCGGACGACCCCCGAGGCCGCGATGGCCGCGAAAGGAGGGGTTCCGATGGTTACGGCCAGACTGTAATGGTCGGGAAATTCAACCGCGGCATAGCGCTGGCGACGGATTTCCTCCAGCACGCCTTTCTTTCCCTCCGGGATGACCGCGTCCGCCTGTTCCGCGAGTAGGGCCTGTCCGATACTGGAGTTCCAGGCATCATAAAGAAACTGAGGATTCAGCCCCAGCCCCATACCTTGCCCGCGGGATTTATGAAAGAGGTAACAGACTTTTCCTTTCCAGAGGACACCCAGCGCGACCGTCGGGACCAGCTTCTGAAGTTCTTCCAGCGATTCGTAAGCGGCGCGAAGAAGTCCCGAGGAAGCCATACTCTGGACCGCCAGCACATGCATCGCCGGTCCGGCCGCATACTTCCGGGAGGTCGTCCGGTAGGCGAACCCCAGATAGGCCAGCGTTTTCAGCAGCCGGTTCACCTGAACGGGGCTCAAGTCCAGACGGCGCGAAAGCTCCAGTCCGGAGACCGGCGCCTGTTCGGTCGCCAGCTCCTGAAGCAACTCCATCGCATGAATGGCCCCATTGACTTTTTGTGCAGGTAATTTGTTCATGATATTACTAATATAGCAATATCTTGAAAAGTCAAGAGCGAATTCCGCAAAAATTCTGGAGATGCGGGGGGAATCAAAGGATTCCTCCTCGCGTTTTTCCCCATTCCAGAACGGATAAAACACGTAAAAAACGGAAAATTGCCCTTGAACCTTGCGCGATTCCGGTGTACAGTAATAAGTTACTGGAAAAATCTCGGAAGGATTATGTGAAAATGGCTAAGTTTCCTCTTGAAACGATCCGGCACAGCGCGTCGCATCTGATGGCGGCGGCGGTGCTCGACCTGTACCCGGACGTCAAATTCGACATCGGGCCCAGCACGGAAGATGGTTTTTACTACGATTTTGATTTCGGGACTACCAAGCTTTCCGTGGACGATCTGGAGAAAATCGAAGCGAAAATGGCGGAGATCGCCGCGAAAAAACTTCCTTTCGAACGTTTTGAACTCTCCCGCGCGGAAGCTCTCAAGCTTCTGACCGACAAAAAACAGAATTTCAAGGTTGAACGTCTGGCCGACATCCCCGAGGGCGAAGCGATCTCTTTCTACCGTTGCGGCGAATTCGTCGACCTCTGCCGCGGTCCCCACGTGGACAATACCGGCGATGTCGGCGCTTTCAAGCTGACCAGTCTGGCCGGTTCCTACTACCGCGGCAAGGAAACCAACCCGATGCTGACCCGCATCTACGGAACCGCGTTCGCCGACAAGAAGGAGCTCAACGCCCATCTGACCCGCATCGAAGAAGCCAAGAAACGCGACCACCGCCGTCTCGGCAAGGATCTGGATTTGTTCAGCGTCTCCGAAACGGTCGGACCCGGCCTGGTGCTCTGGCATCCGCGCGGCGGACTGATCCGCAACATCATCGAAACCTTCTGGCGCGGCGAACACATCGCCAACGGCTACGACCTGCTGTACACGCCCCATATCGGACGCGCCAACCTCTGGGAAACCAGCGGACACCTCGGCTTCTACAAGGACAGCATGTATTCCCCGATGGAGATCGACGATGTGGACTACTATGTCAAGCCGATGAACTGTCCCTTTCACATCGAGATCTACAAATCGCGCGTCCGCTCCTACCGCGAACTGCCCTGCCGCTGGGCGGAACTCGGCACGGTCTACCGCTATGAGAAGAGCGGCGTGCTTCACGGCCTGATGC
>CAYWZD010000633.1:0-2477 GCA_964462755.1 uncultured Victivallales bacterium
CAATCAAAAAATTCAAGAAGAAAAAATACAGCCGAAACCGTTGTTTTTCAAATATATTTCACGATTTTACGACGAAAAAGTCCGCCTTCCGTGCCCGGAGCGGTTCCAGCCCCTCAAGGACGAGAATTTCCCGGGACGGCAAGCCCGTGAATACCGGACATTTCCGGGGGCGGACTCATGGGAGCGGCGGCTCTCGCTCCTTCGTCGCTCGTCCGTCAGCGGTGGAACCGCCGCCGCAAAGGCAAAGAGCATGAAGGACTCCTCACCCTCAAACTCCCCGGCAGGGAAAATTTCCCTGCACCCCGGCAAACAAAGTTTGCCGTCTTCAAACATTGTAACTGACGCATTGCATCGTCCTTTCAAGAAAAACGCTTTTTTTTCAAAAGATGCCTTGACATTACGGGAAAATCCATTATAATAGATTATACAATAACCGGTTCACGTGAACAAAACAGGTAAGAAACATGAAAACGACAATGGAAGATGTCGCCCGGACGAGCGGAGTGTCGAAAGCCACCGTCTCGTATGTATTGAATCAGAAGTGTTCTTCGCTGGGGCTGTCTTCACAGACCATCATGAAGGTGCTGGATGCGAGCCGGCGGTTGAATTACCGTCCCGATCTGGTGGCCGTCGCGCTTTCCAAACAGAAGAGCATCCCCCTTTCCATTCTGATCCTGAGTCCGTGGCTTCATTCGCAGTTTTCGGACTTCATGGCGCAGGTCAGCCGGACACTGGAGCGGATGTGCCGTGAAACCCGGATGAAACTGGCTTATGAACTGTATCGGGAAAGTGAATTGTCCAAGATTCTGAAACCCGCCCGCTGTGTAAAATATGATGCCGTTCTGGTCCTCGGTTCCACGCGGGAGGACAATGTGTTTCTGGAGAAAAACCGCGGACTTTTCAAAAATGTGGTCCTGCTGAACCGTTTTGTGGAGGGATATCCCTGTTCCTGCAGCAATGATGCGGAATCCTGCATGGAAATGGCCCGACGGATTTTCGGGCGCGGATATTACCGGAAATATGTGGTTGCGTGCGGCGCGACTCCCACTGTTTGCGAGGAGAAGCGGGTGGCCGGATTTCTGGCCGGGCTGAAAAAGGGAGGTGCGGATATTTCTCTTGTCAAGCTGGATTCCGCCCTGTCTGCAGAAAAACAGGTCATGGAACTATCCGAGCGTTTCGGCGCTGAGGACCGGATTCTGTTTTTCCTGCCGCAATATCATCCGGCGGCGCTTCTGCTCAAACTGCTGCAGAAATACGGAGTCTCCGTGCCGGAAAAGGCCGGAATCGCCTGTTATGACCGGCATTCGCTTCTGGCGGACTTCATTTCACCGGAACTGACGACGATCGATCCGGACATCGACTCCATGACCCGGCAGGCCATGACTTTGGCCGCCGAAATCAAAAACGGGAAGACTCCGAGAAGCATTGTCACGAAAGGGGTGCTGATCACGGGCAGTTCGGTGATTCTCTGATATTTTCACGATGATTGCGAAGATACAAATCATATTCCACAAGGAGCAAAAAAAATGAACGACAGAATCAAATTTTCAGGTCACACGATGGGCGCGCCCGGACGCGACATTTATGAAGTGATCAAACTTTTCAAGAGCATCGGATACAATGGAATCGAGGTGCGCGTCGCCGCGGACGGGCAGATCGACAGCGAGAAGCTCACGGACGAAGAAGCTCAGAAAATTGCGGCGGCGGCGAAAGCGGAAGGGATGGAATTCTCCTGTCTCACTTCCTATTATCAGAACTTCGTATCGCTGGAGGAGCGCCCGAAAGTGATTCAGAATTTGAAACGGGTCATCGAAATCGCCTCGATTCTTCATTGTCCTCTGGTGCGCGTGTACGGCGGCGTGGAACCGTTCAGCCAGCAGGGCATCTGGTTCAACGACGTCTGGAGCCGTACGGTGAGCGGAATCCGGGAGACGGCGGAATACGCGGCGAACTTCGGGGTCCGGATCTGCATTGAAACCCATATCGGTTCCCTGACGATGAGCGTGCGGGATGTCGTGCGGCTGATCGAGGATGTCGACATGGCGAATGTCGGAATGCTGTTCGACTACGCGTGGGTTGAGCTGGCAGGCGTGGAGACCGGAGCGGAAGCGGTCCGCAAGGCGGCGCGGCACATTTTCCATGTCCACGTCAAGGACTGGACGTTGGAATCGCGTCTTCCTCTGAAAAAGAAGTCCTGTCTGATGGGCAAGGGGACGGTCCGGTGGGTGGAAACTCTTGCCGAACTCAAAAAAGTCGGATATACCGGCTACATCAGCGACGAATATGAAAAATACTGGTATCCGAAGGAGCTCCCGGAACCGGAAGTCGGAATGAAGCACAATCTCGAATATGTAAAGGGACTCGTCCTGTAGAAAACCGGCAATGGCGCAGGAGGTTTTCCGTCGTGAGCAAAGAAATGGATTAACCGAAGGAAAAGGAGGAAGAGGGGAAATGAAAATAAGACTTACTGTTTCCGG
>CAYWZD010000634.1:0-2471 GCA_964462755.1 uncultured Victivallales bacterium
CGGTCATTTTCCGGAAAAGAACATAAAAGGAGACGGACTTGATCGGTTTCGCGGGAGTATACTTGAATTCCGACTTTTCCCAATCGTGGGTGCCGGGCTTGAAAGCGGCGATTCTCCCCCATACGTGGGTTCCGTCCGCCAGATGGACGTCCGCATAAAGACAATAATTTCCAGTGACCGTTCCGCTGACATCCTGCGCTTTGCTTTCCCCGGAAAAACAAATCGCGGCCGGAGCCTTCTGATTCAGGGTGATGGTCTGAACCGCCCCCGCCATTGTACCCGGCGCGGTGTTCTTGCATGTGATGACTCCGGTCTTCTGGTCAATGACAGTCGTCTTTGATCCGCTGTAAACATTCCATTTCGGACCGAGCAGATTTTTTTCCTGGGCTGAAAGTCCGACGACAAATACAACGAGACATGCGGCAAGAATGGCATTCTTCTTCATAAAAATCTCTCCTGCAAAATGTTGATTGATTCGACCCCTTGTCGATGAAAAAACTAATCTATACGCCTTTTCTGATTTTTCAAGCAAGACGGAAACGAGTTTCGAAAAGTTCTATTCCGCTACATGATTTCCGGCGGTTTCTCCGCAGGGAATCCAGCCCCTTGCAATACGCCGGAAGTCTTACTCCCGCGGATGCCTCGCCCGGTCTTCAACAAAATAAACGTTTCCGGGCAAAATGAACAATTATTGATTCAATGAATCCTTTTTATTGATATTATCAATGTGACATTTCGGAGAATCCATGTATATTAGCAGGAAACAACATCGAGAGGAGACTGCGACAATTATGAATCTTAAATCCTGTTTTTTACCGGCGGCGGCCGTATTATCCGTAATGCTGCTGTCCTCGTGCGCCTCCAGTGAACGACTGATGCGCATTTCCGCCGTTCAGAAATATTCGCCTCCATCCTCCGCGCGCATTGAAGGATTCAAGTCCCTGCCTCCATCCTACCGTCAATACAAGACCACTCCCCCCGACCGGCGCGGCGAACTGGACTTCGACGCCACTCTGGTCAACATCTGGCCGGTCTTCTTCCGCGGCGGAACCTATACCAGCATCCTCTGGCCCATGATCGACTATGATCCCTATGGGTTCGCGGTGCGTCCCTTCTTCAACCAGGAAGGCAATGAGTATTCCGTTTTTTTCCCCTTTGCCGCATGGAATCCTGTTGCCGGCGACGGCTGGGTCTTCAACACCTACTGGGTCCCGTCGGGTTCTTACGGTTCGTTCCCCTTCTTCCACCGCAATCCGACCCCGGACATGCTCAACTGGTTCGGACCTGTCTGGATATGGGGCCGCTCCGGCGGATTCTTCCCGATGGCGTCCTTCGGCCCCGGTCTTAATTATGTCCTTCTCGGATACTGGAACACAAATTACGACACAGGGAAAGTCTACTCCGGCGGATTCTTCCCCGTCGCCCATATCGGACCGCAGTGGAATTTCACGGGGCCCGTCTGGTGGTATCGCGACGACAATGAGCGGGTGCGTTCCGGCGGCTTTTTCCCCATCGCACGCTTCGGACGCGGTTTCAACTACGTCACCCTCGCCTACTGGGACAAGAATGAGGACGGCTCCGTCGATTCCGCCGGATTTTTACCCGTGGTCTGGCTCGAAAAACAGTGGAACGTCGTCGGACCCGTCTGGTGGTACCGCGACGGCAACATGGCGCTGCGTTCCGGCGGATTCTTCCCCATCGCACGCTTCGGACCCGGTTTCAACTATGCGACTCTCGCCTTCTGGGGAAAATACGATGATAGCGAAAACTACTACAAGGGATTCGCCCCCATCGCCTACTTCGGCGAACAGTGGAACATCGCAGGGCCCGCATGGTGGTACCGCAATGACGCCGGACATCTCCAGTCCGGAGGATTCTTCCCCATCGCGCGTTTCGGAGAAGACATCAATTACGCCGGGCCCGCATGGTGGTATACGGGAACGGATCACTCTTCCGGCGGATTCTTCCCGCTCGCACGCTTCAGCGACGCCCCCGATTCCCTTCAGTACGTCGCCCCGTTCTGGTACTGGCAGGACTGCTGGGGCTTCTTCCCCGCATTCCGCTGGTCCAGCAAGAACATCAACAATGTCGGGCCCGTCTGGTTCGACCGCACGGATGACAGTTTCGGTTTCTTCCCGCTGTTCCGTTACACCAACCCGAGAAGTCATTTTCTCTTTCCCCTTTACCTCCTCGCCAACCAGGGCGACCTTTTCCTGAGTCCCCTTGTTTACTACGACTATCTCCCGGAAACCAAGAACCTCTCGATTCTGGGGCCCATCTTCTGGCACTACCGGTTCGAGCGGAGTTACCGCGACGACTTCAATCCCGCTTTCAACTGGGCTCCCGAGAAGGATAAAACCTTCAACCTGATCGGACTCCTCGGTTACGCGGGAGGGAAAACCCGTTATGCATGGGACAAGAACGTCAGTTTCAAATACGAAATGAACTCACCCGCCGCCGTCAAGAACAAC
>CAYWZD010000635.1:0-2468 GCA_964462755.1 uncultured Victivallales bacterium
ATAATATAGCATGAACTCAAAATAATTCAAGTGTTAGTGTGAACAGAATCTAGTTTGATTCCCTGTTCCTGAAGGAATTCCCGCAAATATCCCCTGCGCAAATCTCCGGAATGCCCGGCATATCCGATTTTCCGGTGCCCAAGTCCGAATAAATAGTCAAACAATTTCCGATAGATTCCGGCAAAATCATACCGGACAAAATCATGTCCCTCGATATCCCGGCTGTAAAACACGATCGGAATCCGGTCCTGAAGCATGCTTTCGCAGACATCCCATGAAATGATTCCGTCCACTTTACGCTCATAAACGGAATTATAGGCTTTCTCGATATCCCTCCTGTCCTGCCAGAAGGAAAACAGCGTGATATATCCCCGTGCCGCCAGATTCAGCTGTAAACGGGACACCATCGCCGCATAGAAAAGGTTTACCTCACAGGGCATGATAACGCCCACCGCATACTGACGCTTGCTGCGCAGGCTTTTGGCCGCCATATTCACGCGGTAATTGTATTTTTCGGCCAGAGACAGAATTTTTGCCTGCTTTGCCATGGATATCTGGCCTTTTGCCTTCCCGTTCAATACCAGGGAAACCGCTCCCTGGGAAACATCGGCCAATGCCGCCAGTTTTTCCATCGTGATACTATTCATTGAAGCAAGCCTTGTCTTGGGATTTCCTTATACGTATTAGGTTTCCTTCTTTTATTATAACTCGGATCATGGTGAATTGTCAAGAGGCAATTTTAAAAAAATCATTTTCCGGTAAGAAAAATCGATGGAGGAAAAGGTTTCCGCCTACTGAAAACAGTAAAAAAATCAGAAAGAACAGGAACTCGGATTCTTCAGCCGCGCTTCCAATTTTTCCGCATTCCGCCGGAGAAGCGCGATCACTTTTTTCCGTTCCGCGCCGCAGCAGCGCGCAAGAGGAACTGTCAGGCCCATGGAAACGACATTGTCCCCGGAAGCGGTCCGCACCGGCACGGCGAAAGAAACGATTTCCAGAGAGGGATTTTCCATGATGGAAATGCCGTCGCGCCGGATCGCAGCGCAGACTTCCTCGAATTTTTCCGGAGTGTCGATATTGTTCCACTGTTCTCCAGGCAGTCCGGCCTCCCGCACCAGGGACGCCCGCCGTTCCGGACTCAGATAAGAAACGAGAATTCGTCCGGAGACGCTGTGATAAAGGGAGAGCGCCGCATAGACTTCCGTCGTGTTGATCATCAGGGAACGCTGGTATTGCGCCTGCGCCAGAATGGAAACACGGGTTCCCCGCAATGTGGCGATCACACCCGATTCGCGGGTTTCATCCGCCAGCGCACGCAGGGCGGAATGCATTTTTTCGAGCGCCGGGGAATCGAACACTCCCCCCAGAGCCAGCTCCCGGAACCGCTCTCCGAGCTGGTAATGTCCGCAGCGGGTCCGCCTCACGTAACCGGGTTCGATCATGCTGCGAAGGATGTTGCAGAGCGTCCCCTTGTTCAACGAAGTCACGCGGCAGAGACCTTCCAGCGAAACCTCGCCGTCCAGACTGAGTTCCTCCAGAATCTGAAACACTCTGCCGATCACCTGTATCATGAGAACGATCTCCCGTTTCCAGACACTATAACGCTCCTTCATTATTTTACAATATAAAATATTATTTTTTTATATAAAATAGTTTGTTTTTCATCCGGCCGGGATATATGGTAATGCAAAACCGGAATCAGGGAGAAAAGTCAAAATGCAGATCAATCATCTGGAAGATTTCAGGAAGAAAGTGTCTTCGGGAAAAATCGCGATCGGCGCGGTCATTACGTTATCGGACATGGCGGTCAGCGAGTGCGCGGGCGACTGCGGGATGGATTTCATCTGGATCGACGCGGAACACGCGCCGCACACGCTCGACACCATCAAAGGCCATGTAACCGCGGTCCGGGGCACCGGCTGCGCCCCGTTTGTGCGCGTCTGCGACAACAATGCCGGGGTTCTCAAACCGGTGCTCGACCTTGCTCCGGCGGGCGTCATCATCCCGATGGTCAACAGCGCCGAGGAAGCCGAATACGCCGTGGCGGCCTGCCGCTATCCTCCGAGAGGCTTCCGCGGATGCGGCGTCCGGCGTGCCACCCGCTACGGCGAAACCGACTTCTTCGAATATCTCAAACATTCCGAATCCGAACCGCTGGTGATCGTTCAGATCGAACACATCGACGCGGTGCGCAACCTCGATGCCATTCTCAAAGTGCCGGGCATCGACAGCATCTGCGTGGGTCCCTGCGACCTCTCCGGCAGCATGGGCATCCTGAACCAGACCAACGACCCCGAACTCAACAAGGTGATCGATGAAATCTGCCTGAAAACGAAAAAGGCCGGGATCATGCTCGGAACCGCGTCCGGCGGTTTTCCGCGTTGGAAAGCGCGCGGTGTGGACTGGATCGCCCTGACCGGCGACTGCGGGAGCATGGCGCAGGGATTCCGGCAGGCACTCAAGGAGCG
>CAYWZD010000636.1:0-2467 GCA_964462755.1 uncultured Victivallales bacterium
GCCCGCATAGTTCACGAAACGCATCCATGCGACGTCCGCGAGGAATTTGTGAAGACCCGCCACAGGGGCTTTGGTCAACGCTTTTCTTTCGGCGGTGATTTCATTCTGCATGGGCGTCAGGTATACGGCCAGATACGATGCCGCGGCAAGAGCCACCAGCATGATGAGCAAACGGATTATGGAGTCTTTTTTCATAATGGTTTCCCCTTGTTTAATTATTTTATGTCTTTAGCCTTGAAGAAGAAACTCGTGAACATCAGGAGGAAGATCGCATAAGCGATTCCCCACGCGGTCGCGAGCAGAATATATGAACCGGGGATGGGTTCCAGATACACGGCATGGGACTTGAAGTTGAAGAAATCCAGATTCGGGAGGATTCCTCCGTAAAGAACCGGGATGTTCGAGAGAGCTCCGGTCGAGAAGGCGAACCAGATGACCAGAATCGTCAGCACGGGGGCCACGACTTCAGGGAAGAGCGTCGCAAAGAAGACCGCGATGGCGGACATCGGAATGATGCTGAGGACCAGAAGGATCTGAGCCTGAAGCATGGTTCCGGCGATTCTTTCCGAGAATGTCTGGGAGTAGATCAGGAAGGCTCCCGCGGCGATCAGAACGCAGATGACGAAGCCCGCGATGCAGATGCCGACCATTTTGCCGGCGAGATACTGCGTACGTCCGAGGGACTTGGTCAACAGCGTGGCGGCCACTCCCTGACGGAGCTCTCTGGGAATTTCAAAAGTGACCGAAAGCACAACAAGCACGGCCGCAATTGTATTGAGAACCAGCGCCACGTCGATCATCAAAGGTTTATGATATCCGATGGTAAGGACCTCGTACATGGAAGCGATCCCGACCAGCACCCACACGCAGAAAACCAGAAAGTATACCACTTTCATTCTGAGAATGTTTTTCCACGTCCCGCTTGCAATTGCCATAATTTCACTCATGTCAATTTTCTCCTCTTTTTTTGTTAGGGGGTTTTCAATTCGCCATTGTTAAAATTTTCTTGCATTATCCTCTTCGATTTTTTTAAAGAAAAAAGTTTCCAGGTCGTCATTCGCGTGACGTATTTTCACAGAGTCGCCGTAATGCGCGGCCAGAGCATCCAGTTTTGTCGTGAGTTCCGGGGATTTCTGGGTAAAGGAAATTTCCCAGTCGGAAGTGCCCGTTTTCCTGACGTTGTCCGCCGAATTCATCAATTCCCTGACCGCTTCATCGCAGTTGTGAATTTCCACGGTAAGTCCCATCCCTCCGCCGGCAAGGAGTTTGGAAATGGGGCCCGCGCAGAGGAGACGGCCTTTATTTAAAATAGAAATACTGTCGCAGATTTCCTCCACATCGGAAAGAATGTGACTGCTGAAAAACACCGAGGCGCGGAAGTCGTGCTTCTGTCCAAGGATGATCTCCTTAAATTCCTGGCGTCCATAGGGATCCAACCCGAGAAGCGGTTCGTCGAGGATGAGAAGATCCGGACGGTTGAGGATGGCCTGGGCGATTCCGATCCGCTGGAGCATTCCGCGGGAGAAGGTGCCGATCTTGGATTTTGCACAAGGAGACATCCGGACGATTTCCAGAACTTCAGCCACCCGCTGTTTGCGTTCATTGCCCGGGATTTTGAGAAGCCGCGCGCAGACATCCAGAAACTCCTGCGCGGAAAGGGTCGGGGTAAAGGCCGGGCTGTCCGGAAGAAACCCGATCCTGTTTTTGATTTCCACATCGTCATAGGGTTTTCCGAGAACGGAAGCCGTGCCGCCGGTCGGACGGATCAAGCCCATCAATATCTTGATAGTGGTGGTCTTGCCGGCGCCGTTCGGACCAAGAAATCCGAAGATACAACCTTTGGGAATGGAAATGGTCAAGTCTTTCAGCGCGGGGTTCGGGGTTTTCCGAAACCAGTTGCTGTAATCCTTGGTCAGGTCTTCCGTTTGAATTACAAACTCTTCCACTTTTGCTGTCCTCGCTTGCTCTTTCAGAACATCTTCCGGTTTACAGTATTAACGCGGGAACCGACCGGATTATTGTTTCAGTTCTCGGAAAGAATTTCTTTTGTTGTTTTCAACAGCACGGATATTTCTTCAATAGAGCCGACAGAGATACGTACATAAGAACAAGTCCGGGCTGTAGGGAAATACCTTACAAGAATATTTCTCCGTTTCAAGTCCAGAAAGAAATTTTTTGCGTTTTTTGGCGGTGCGGCGAAGACAAAATTGGCTTCGGAGGGTAAAACTTTGAAGTTCAGTTCCTTCAAACCGATGCTCAAAACTTCGCGATTGGTTTTGACGCGGGCGATGCAAGTATCGAAATAAGACTTTTCCCAAAGGGAGGCAAGAGCCAGTTTCTGGGTGAGCATCGGAACGTTGTAGGAGTCCTTCATCTTGACCATGCCCTCGATGATTTTCGGATGGGCCACGGCATATCCGAAACGGAGACCGGCCAGAGAACGGCTTTTCGAGAAGGTCCTCATGAC
>CAYWZD010000637.1:0-2466 GCA_964462755.1 uncultured Victivallales bacterium
AGTTCAGGTTGCGTTCCTGAAATTCTCCTTCGGGACGATAGAAGGATGCATCCGGCGGAGGAGGAATAATGCAGAAACGGGACCCCGCAAGCCCCAGTTCCGGATAGATTTTGAAGTTTTTGTAAAGCACCGATTCCGACGGCAGATAGCAGGAGCCGACGGCTCCGTCTGCCGCGATTTCATCCCGGTTGTGCACGATCAGTCCCAGTTCCTTCCATTGACGGTACAATTTGTTGAACTCGCGGTTGACGGAACAATTCGGGTCGTTGATCGCATGACGCCAGCACTGATTGTTGAAACTGAGGCAGACTTCCAGACGTTTGTCCGGTTTGATCCCGACGGGCGGCATCCAGAAATTCTGATAGGCCCAGCCGCCGAGCCGGGCCTTCGGATACACTTTCCACACTCTCTGCGCCAGTGTATTGACCAGCGTCCAGTACCGCGTGGACATGCGTCCGAGGCGGGCTTCTTCCGGCGGATCGATCTTCCGGCATTCCGGACATTCACACCAGCCGGAACCATCGTTGTTTCCGATGACGATCAGTCCGCAGGCATCCGGATGAGCCTGAATCGCATCAAGCAGGCTTTTCGTCATGCGGTCCAGAACTTCCGGGTTGCTGGTGCACGGCTGATATTTCTGTCCGTCCAGCTTGATGCGCTTGCCGTTGATCATCGGGAAGTATTCCGGATGCTCGGCAAAAAGCTTATCCATTTCGGCCTGATTCGGATACTTGCCGCCGAAGAGCAGAGGAGTCAGGACATGACCGCCCGTGATGATGGTCTGTGTTCCAAGCTCGTTCAGATGGGCGACATTCTGCGGGAAGGCATACGGAGCAAGCGAGGCTGTCGGCTGCAAACAATTCCGAACCTCCCATTCGCGGGTCAGAAAATACGGACGGTTGACATAACAGCTGTTGAAATCCATCAGACGCAAAGGCAGAGAAGGATTGCGGACCGTGCTTCCGGCCGGTATGGAGATCGTCTTTTTGACCTTGAAATATTCTCCGTCGTCGCCGGGAAGAAGCCAGCGGATGCCGCCGTATTTCTTCAGCACTTCATAGCACCCGTAAAGAGCGCCGAGATCATCTCCGCCGATGATATAAAGTCCCTTCGGCCCCGCCTTGATCGCAAATCCGTTTTCCCGGACCGCCGCGCCGTCGATCCCGGAGGCCGCCAGCAGGGTTCCGTCTTTTTTCGTTCCCACAAAGATATTGTAAAGCGACGGAGTTTCCCGGTCGGAGACTTTCACTTCTTCTCCCTCCGAAATTTTCCGCAGGAAGCGTCCGAGCTCGGATGCACCGAACCGGACCGGAGCCGGAGCGTCCTTTGCAACAACGATGTTCGAAACCGCTTTTCCGTCCCGGATCAGGTCAAAATCTTCCGCATGCAGCACGAAAAACACCGCCGCCGTCAAAATCCCCGCAAACAGCATTTTCTTCATTGGCACTCCTTTTGTTCCATGAAAAATTGTCCGTGCGCGGATTTTTTACTCCGCTTCCTCGATTTCAACCGAATCCAGACGGGCTTTGGCTTTCGCCCCGGAAAGCTGAATATACAGGTATCCTGCCTCTCCGGGCTTCGTTTCAAATTCGAACCGGAAGGTCTGCGGTTCGGCTTTCAGCGCAAACGGACCGAAATCCGGGGCACGTCTCTTGTGGCTTTTTCCCTTCTCCGTGAAAGTGCTCAGATAGGCGGTCAGATTTCCCTCCCCCGATGCCGCGATCTTCCCGATGAACTTTCCTCCCTCCGGCGGAAGGGCAAGGTAGTGCCAGAGAAGATTCGTGAACTCGATGTGATTCCGGTGGTCTTCCGTGGTGACCAGCCCGGCGGAATGGCCGCTCCAATATTTCGGAAAGGTCGGCGTATTCAGCGTAAGGTCCTTCCGGGAGGGCCCGAGCAGCATGAATGTTCCGTTCTGAACAATCGTTTTGAGCGGCTTGAATGACTTCACTTCATATTTCCCGATGCTGTTTTTCTCGACCAGAAGGTTGAGCGGCGAAGTCGAAAAGATCTGAACAATCGGAGAACCGAGTCTCAGGAACAGCTTGGAAGCGTTGAAGCGGACGCCCCACACTTCGGCTTTGGAAGGGTCCTTCCGTTCCGCGGAAAGAATTTTGCTTCCCGCCAGACGTTTGCCCTCCGCCACGACTTTTCCTTCGGGATCGATCAGCGCCGCATCCGATTCCTCGCGGAGAACCCCGCCCGCTTCGACCTTCACGGTTTTAGTCCCGGCGGGAACAGAGAAATAAAGGGTCCCCGAGCATCCGAAGACATAAAGCTTTTCACTGGAACTGAACGCCTGTCCGGGAGCGGAACATGCCACCTTGACGGTCTGGCCCCGTGCCGCAACGGCGAATTTGTAAATCCCGGTTTCCTGCGCTTCCAGCGTATAGTCCAGACTTCCTTTATAGGGAACCGCCAGTGTCTTCACATTCGGAACGGTCGGCGTGGAAAGAACGATTTCAA
>CAYWZD010000638.1:0-2461 GCA_964462755.1 uncultured Victivallales bacterium
CGCGTCAAAAAACAAGTTTTTAACGAAAAAGAGCCAAAACTTTTGAAAGAGGCTCCTTATGCTGATTATAGAGTCAGGGGACAACACAGAATCAGGTTTACAGCCCATAATACTTGCGGAAATGGAAAAAATCAAGTGCCACACTGTCTCCAAAAGATTTTTTTCGGGAATTTTCCCTTTTGTCTATCAGAAACCCAGTCATGAAAAACTCCCGGTCCGCGGCGGGAATGCCGGGAAACGGGAGTTTTTGTTTTGAGGTCAGCGGGAATATTACAGAGCGAAGCCGTTTTCCTTCAGATAACGGTAGCTCTTTTCGACAGCGGTGAACATGTCCGTTGCACAGCTGTCGAGTTCGACCACCAGCCAGCGGAGCACTTTCGGGTCCGCCGCCGCAATGACCTTATGGAAGTCCATGATGCCGTCGCCGACCGCCACCTGAGGTTCTTCATGCGGTCCGCCTTTGCCGTCCTTGATGTGGAGGAACGGCGCGCGATCCTTGAACAGAGCGACCATCTCCGCGGGGTCGTTGGCCCCGAAGTTGGCGGCCCAGTAGGTGTCGATTTCAAAAAGGAGCCCGGGACAGAGTTTCGCCAGGCGGCTGTAGGCGAGTTCGCCGTCGACCCTCTGGAACTCCATCCAATGATTGTGCAGGGCGAAATGCAGGCCGTACGGTTTGAGCTTCTCGATCGTGGCATTGCAGAGGTCGGCGGTCTTTTTGATCGCCTCCACGGAATTGAACTGGTCCGTCCAGAAACCGGTGATAAGCGTGTCATTGTTGAATACTTTAGCATTCCCGACCCATTCATCGAACGCCTTCTGATCCTGCGGCAAGCCGCCGTGCATGGAGCAGACTTTCATTCCGAGGTCGGACACGATCTTCTGGAGTTCGGCAGGTTTCAGGGAATGGAATCCGGCGGTCTCGACCCCGTTGAATCCGATGGCGGCGACCCGTTCGAGGGTCTTCCGGAAATCGGCTTTCGCCTCTTCGCGCAGAGAATACAATTGAACGGAAACTGGTTTTTTCATGGAAACATCACCCGGCGTTTTTGTTGCGGTTTGGAAATTCTGAAGACTATAATTCCTCCCTTGGAAAAATCAACCGGGGCATGGGCTTTTTTCATGTTTTTTCAGTTTCCTGTCAGTCCATGCGGTTTGATTTTCAACGTTTCCCGGTTATATTCGGGATGTCAACGCGGGAGACGGAACTTGAAACAATTTTTTCTCAAAAATTTCTGCCCTTCCTCTCTTCCACTGGCAGTCTGGAACAGCAAATTCGACTATCCCCACCAGTGCGTGCATACCCATGACTGCGTGGAAATGCAGTTCATTCTCGGCGGCGCCGGATGGTGTTCCATCAACGGCAAACATTATCCGATGCTGGCGGGGGACCTTTACATCATTCCGCCGGGCGACACCCATGAATTCGAATGCGATCCCGGGCTGAAATTCATGAACATCATGTTCGACAAGACGTTGTTCACACCGGAAGAAATGACGATTTTTCACACATTGCCTGTCTTCGCCCGTTCCCTGCCGTCGCACAAATTCACGTTTCACCCGCCGGTCCGGGAGAAGATGTCCGCCCTGCTGAACACTCTGGAGGAGGAATTGAAATTCCAGGACCGGAATTTCCGTTTCAACGCCAAGGCGCTTCTCATTCAATTTCTGGTTCTTGCGGAACGCCATATCCGCGAATCCGCGGGAATCGTCTCCGGCGGCGATCCCCGGAAAACCAGCCGCATCCTCCATTACATCGAAAAACATTCCACGGAAAAAATCACGCTCGAAAAACTGGCGTCTCTCACGGGAAACAGTCCGGCCTACCTCGGGAAACAGTTCAAACGCCTGACCGGAATCTCCATTACCGACTACATCGGACGCCACCGGATCGAAAAAGCCCGCTGCGAACTGGAGAATACGGACGACACCATTGCCGAGATTGCGGACCGTCTCGGATTCTACGATTCCTCCTATTTCATCAAATCCTTTCAGGCCTTTGTCGGCATGACGCCCGCACAATACAGGAAGATCGGACGGAAACAGTAGTTTTGTCAGAATACTACCATTTTTTGTGTTTCGCATACATTGAATCCCCTTTTTCCAACGGTATTGTATCCTTCGAAACAGGGAGATTTCATCATGGCACACAAAGATACATTTCAGCTGCTGCCGTCCGGAATGGTGACACTGAAGGGGCCGCTCGGAACGGCTCTGGAAAAAAGCATTGCCAACCGCCTGAAAAAAGTCAATTACGCAAACCTCGTGCGTCCGTTCCGCCTCCGGGATGAGGACGATCACGGCTGGCGCTGCGAATTCTGGGGCAAGGTGGTCCGTTCCGCCATTCGTTCGTGGCGCTGCACCCGCGACCCGGAACTGCTGAAACTCATCCGCGAAACGGTGGACGACCTTTGTTCGACACAAACTCCGGACGGCTGCCTCAGCACATACCCGGAAGAACTTC
>CAYWZD010000639.1:0-2447 GCA_964462755.1 uncultured Victivallales bacterium
TTGTTTGTTTTGAACGTTTCATTGCTGACGTCATACTGAAACGAACCGAAAGCGGCGGTCGTGCAAATCATTGCACACAGCGAAACAATGTACTTTACCATTTTCATGATTTCCCTCAACTTTCTCCTCGTGAGTTACTTAGACAACCGAACATTAAAAAAGTTCTCCTCTTTTATTTGTTTTTCTGAACTGCCTTTTCTGACAGTTTTTCCTTATATAATGTGCTCCTTAAAAATTGAGAAGGTGAACCGTGACGCCTTCAAAGACAAGCTGTTCGTCGTAGTTGGAATCCTTCCAGCACTTATCATTTTCCCAACGCCGGACGGTGGACGGGTCCTGAACGGGATTGCGCTTCACCTGAAGCCGCCGGTGAAAATAATGCTCGAAGTAGGGCGGAATTTTCCATGGAATACAGAAAAGTTTGGTGTCCTGTTCCAGTTTTTCCGTGATTTTTGCGCATGGATAGTTGCCCGGCCGGTTCCGTGTGGAATAACGCGGACGGAAATGAAGTTCGAGCGTTTCGATGCGAACCTTGTTTTTCTGTTCATAGTTTTCGATTTTCCGGAGAATCTCACGGGCTTCGTAGTAATCGGACACTTCGGCCTCGTGCATCCGGACCGTGATCATGATGTTGGTGGAGACGGTCGCCGCGGTCAGCAGAAACCCCAGGGTTGCGGCAATCTTCCGGAATACCTCGGGAAAGGCCTCTCCCCTGAAAAAGAACAGAAGCGTAAAGGCAGCAAGTCCGGCGGAGGCGGAACAGGGGATGGCGGAACGGTCGTTGATCCAGACTTCCGACACAAAAAGCTGGAGAAGAATACTCGTGCAGAACAACATGGCAAGCGACAGGAACAACAGGAAAAGAAGCGGAAGACGTTTGAGTTTCCAGCGGTCGTAAAAGAGAATTACCCCTGCGGCGGATACGATCGAAAGCGGGAGAAATCCGGGGAAAAATATCCCGAAAAGATGAAAGTAAACCGGCTTCAGAGACCGGAAAATCTCCAGCGCGTTTCCGGGAATGTCAAGGCGTCCCACCGCACGGATGTTGGCGTTTCCCAACATGGGGGAAAGCACTTTTGCGCAGAAGAAGGATACTCCCAGCGAAAAGACCACCACTCCGCACAATCCGGCGAAGAAAAGGAGGAATTTCCGCCATTGCATCCGCCCCTGTTCATTTCCGGCGCCGTGGAGGTGTGCGGCGGAAAGCAATGCCAGAGGAATGAAAAAACCGACGAAAGTCTGATAGGTGTTCGCACAGAGGCAAACCAGCAGAGTTGCGGCCCCCCATGCTTTCCATCCTTTCCCGCTCATCAGCAGCACAACGGCGAAAATCAGCGCTGTCAATCCTGTGAACCAGGGCAGCATGAGAGTCGGAAATGCTTGAACGACCACCATCAGAGGCGCAAAAAAGACGGCTCCGATTCCGACGCCGAGGAGAGTTTTGTCGAAAGGAGATGTCCGTTGGGTTTGACGTACGCAGGCCTCCCAGAAAAAAGTCATTCCGAGGGCAAGCATGAATATTCCCAGAGTCATGCATCCCTTCAGCCAATCCGGGGAAAAGAATCCGAAGTCCTTTAATGCCAATAGAATAAGTCCTGTGACAGGACGTCCTTCCGCGATGAAGGTGGAGAAAAGATTTTCAATCCGGAATACGGTCAGGGTGTCCATGCCCAGAAACGGCGAAGCAATCGCCGGCGCCCAGAGGAGTCCCGCCAGGAAAAAGGCAAGAAAAGCAAACGTCGTTTCAGTGGAACGAAAGATCCGCGCGATGGCCGCGAGCAGAAAACAGACAGGGACAAACAGGATCAGGAATTCCAGAAAGCAGGCTGGAACCGGCATCGCTGCGCCCCCGGCGGAAAGAACGGAAGCCGAAGACACCAGAACCGCGGATATGCAAATCACACCGGAGAAAAGGTATAACTGCCAGTGTCTGAATGCGTTTGTCATTATGAACTCTCCGAATATTTCCCGCGGAACTTTTGGTTTGAAGTCGAATGAACTGTATCTTCCGGAGTTTCATGTTTCTTCAACCGCATTTGAAAAGGGCCTTCCGGTTCTGGAACATCCGTCCTTCCCTTTCAGCTTTTTCACCGGTATTTCGCAGGATATATAAACATATATGTAAAAAGAGGATATGCAACTCTTTTTCGATCAAATTAAATCAAATAAAATCTTCTTTCGGCATGTCCCGGTCTGGCGATGCGTCAGATGCTTGTATGGATGGGCGCTTCCCATGTTTGAAGGATTCGCGGTTTTCTTCCAGCGGGGCCGAGGAAATCACCGTGCAGTCCACATCATAAACGGGTTCATCCCCGGAGAACGGGGGCTGTTTGCCGGGGGCTTGCCTCGGAGGCCAGACGGCCGTGAAAGTTTCCATGCGGACGTGACGGACCGTGCGTGCCGTCACGCAGGTGATCAGCATCAGGACCGGGATGGCAATGAGCAAA
>CAYWZD010000640.1:0-2446 GCA_964462755.1 uncultured Victivallales bacterium
GATCAAGGAGGACGCCGTCGAGCGCAACCTCATGAAGATGCCGCCGACCATCGGCGCCACTCCGATTGTGGTGGACATGGCGCGGAACGTGATGTATATCGGGAGCGCCTCCCGCAACGCCGTCGATCTGGTGGCCGCGGAATTTCTCAAGGCAGTGGAGATCGAACCGATTCCCATGACTGTCTGCGAATTGATGCTGAAACTTCTCAAGCGGAGCGAGACCGATCTGCCGCTGCTTGCCTTCAACGGTCGGCCGAGCGGGGAAGCCGTCCCCGGACGCGATTTCCTGACGTGGCTGTGGTATTATTCCGAAACCGCCGAAGGGAAGATCAAGGTCGGCGATCTGGGCACGTTCAATCTGATCATCGAAGGTCCGCTGACGTTCGCGTGCGCTTCGGACGACGCCCCCGGCGCCTCCGAGAGCGTGGTCAAGAAAGGCTGTCCGCAGATGTCTGCCGAAGCCAAGGCCGCGCTGTCCGTCGGCAAGAAACTCAAGAAAGCCAAGATCCTTCTGGCGCGCGGCGACGCCGACAAGTGGACGTTCGCCTTCGACGCGGACATGTTCACCATGAGCGGCCTGAAACTGCCCGAAACCGAATCGATGGAACTCAACACCCGGTTTGAGGAAAGAGTCATCTTCCTGAACATCCTTCAACAGGCGTTCGAGGAATACTTCAAGAAGTTTGCAACCGACATCCTTTCCGGAGAGAAAGCGGTTCTGGACAAAATCACCCGTTGGGCTTCCGAACGCGAATCCTTCTAAGATTAAGATAAGAGCGGAGGTGTGAAATGGCGTCTGTCTTTGATTCGAAAGCACAACTCCTGAAAATCTATGTCCCGGAAGGCCGGATGAAAGACGGTCAGGGGGCGGCCGAATGGATTCTGTGCCGTGCGTGCGAACACGGTCTGGCCGGAGCTTCGGTGCTTCGCGGGATCGGCGGATACTATATGAACGATCCGGTGGTCGCACCGGAATTCTTCAACATCCGGATGTCTCATCCGATCATTGTGGAAATGGTGGACCAGCCCGGGAAAATCGATGAGTTCGCCGCGTTTCTGAAACAAGAGATGTCCGGGCTCCTCATGTATCGGACCGAGGTTGACATCTGTATTTCCTGAAGACCGGGAGAGGGGGACGTCTTTTATGGCGGTTGAAATCGAGCGCAAGTTTCTGGTGAAGGACGATTCCTGGCGTTCCGCCGTTTCTTCCCGTGCTTTCTACAGCCAGTCATACGGCCATTTTACGGAGCATCCCGATGCCACGTTCCGGATACGGATTGTCGGCGAGAAAGGCTTTCTTTCCATGAAGGGGCCTGTCTCCGGCTGTTCCAGAAGCGAGTTTGAATACGAAATTCCCCTGGCCGACGCGGAGTCCATGCTGTCGGAGTTCTGTTCCTCCGGACGGGTCGAAAAATACCGCAGCATCGTGTTCCATGCGGGGAAACGTTGGGAAATCGATGAGTTCGAGGGCGACAACCGGGGGCTGATTGTTGCCGAGCTGGAACTTCAGTCTCCGGACGAGGCTTTCCAGAAGCCCTCCTGGCTGGGCCTTGAAGTGACCGGAGACTTCCGTTACTTCAATTCGGCCCTTCTCCGGAATCCTTATAAGAATTGGAAGAAGGACGCATGAGAATCCTGTCGGTGATACTCTCTTTCCTGTTTCTCTCTCTGGCCGTTTCCGCGGGCGAGTGGTATGACAATTACCGGACGGCGCGGGCGGACGCGATGAAGGAAAAAAAGAAGCTCCTGATCTTTTTTTCCGGGTCGGACTGGTGTGAAGCCGGACGGCGGCTGGAACGCGATTTGTTCAAGACTTCCGAATTCAAGAAGCTCGCGGACCAGAAATATGTGCTTTACAATGCGGATTTTCCGAAATATACCCGTCTCGGACAGTCAAAAGAGGAACGGAACCGGAGTCTTGCGGCACGTTACGGAATTTACAGTTTTCCCGCCGTCGTGATCGTGGAACCCAGCGGCGGCGGCCTCCTTGCCAAACAGATCGGATTCCAGGAAGTCACTCCGAAAGAGTTTCTCAAGAAACTGGAGGCGACCGTCGCCACCGCGGGAAAAAGCCTGTGAATGTTCCGGGGACGTTGGAAACAGACGTTATGTTTTTTGTATGATGACAATGAGCATTTTCCGTTTCTGAAAGAAGTGTCATGCAAGGCTGTCAGCCTTGCCGCGGTCCAGCCGCGAAGGCTGGTCGTGCAAAGCACGAAATCTCCGCCCGGAGCGGTTCCACCCACTCACGGACGAGAATTTGCCGGAACGGCAAGTTCGAGAACTCCGGGCGTTTTCCCCGAGGACAACCTCACGGGAGCGGCGGCTCTCGCTCCTTTCGGAGCTCGTCCGTCAGCGGGGGAACCGCCGCCGCAAATACAAATGCAAAGAGCATGAGGGCTCCTCGCCCTCAAACTCCCCGGCAGGGAAGAATTCCCTGCACCCC